>NZ_JBQEPU010000005.1:0-259520 GCF_052045835.1 Paraburkholderia sp. 22099
ACCAGCAGTCAGAGTAAATATCGAAACCCCCGCGTCGCTGCGCTCCGAACGTCCAGCTTCGCGCGAAACCGCTGTCCACCTTCACGCGAAACGCGTGTCCAGCTTCCACGAATTACGCAGCTTACTCACTGAATCAGCGCTTGCATGGGTGGTTGTGAGTAAGTTTGCTGACGCGCTGCCGCTGTACCGAATCGCCGCGTTGCTGCACCGTTTCGGTGGCGATATCTCGCGCGGCACGCTGGCCGCAAGCGTAGTGCGCGTCGGCATGGCAGTGCAGCCTTTGATTAATCTGATGCGCGACCACTTGCTCGAGGCCGACATCGTCTACGGCGATGAAACGACGGTGCAGATACTAAAAGAACCAGGGCGTGCTGCACAACGCAAGAGCTACATGTGGGCGCAGATGAACGGTACCGGACCACCAGTGCGAATGTTCAGCTACAGTCCCACGCGCAGCGCGGCGCACGCCGCCGCGCTCTATGCTGGCATCAAACACGGCGCGGTGTTGATGAGCGACGGCTACGAGCCGTACAACGAAATCGCCCGAACAAACCAACTGGTGCACCTCGGATGTTGGGCACACGCGCGACGTTACCTGATTGAGGCGGAAGAGGCCCTTCCGAAGGAACAGCGCGGCGGCAATCATCCGGTGAGCGAATTTATTCGGCTGATCGGCCAGCTGTTTGCCGTTGAGGCACGATCCGAAAACATGACGCCGGAGCAGCGCCAGCAACTCAGGCAGGCCAGAAGTCAGCCAGTTCTTGATCAGATCGAGGCGCTGCTATCGCGTCATTTGAACTCGGTGTTGCCGCAAAGCGGGTTCGGCAAAGCGCTTCAATATCTACGAGGCCAGTGGCCCAAGCTTGTTCGCTACGTCGGCAACGGAGCGTGGCCCATCTCGAACAACCCGTGTGAGAACGCGATAAGACCGTTCACTGTTGGACGCCGGAACTGGCTCTTCAGTGACACCGTCGCCGGCGCAAACGCCGCCGCCAACCTGTATTCGCTCATGCAAACCTGCAAAGCGAACAGCATTGAGCCGTACCATTACCTCATCGCGGTGTTCAAAGGTCTGCCGCACGCGCACACCGCCGACGACTACGACGCTTTGCTGCCTTGGCGACTGAATCCAAACGTGACCTGACGCATGGCGCATGCCAATGCGCAAGGGGCGCCGTCTACTGCGCGCTTACGATCATCGGTGATCGCGGCAAACGACCACAGGTCGGGTTCACCCGGTATCGCCGTGCGCGTCCACAGGCAGGCGACCAGCAGCGGTTGTGACGGTGACGGGTCGAACTGGACGACAACATTCTTCCCGTCGCGCTTGACGTTCTCGTAGAACCGGTTGACGAGCAGGATGCCGTGGTTGTAGCCGAACAGCTTCGCCCATACCTGTTTCAGGCTGTCCAGCCGGGCGTTGTACGTGCCCGGCTTGTCCTTCTCCATCTGCTCGGTCCAGCCAGGCAGCCGGCAGCGGTAACGCATCGGCACCACAACGCGCTGGCCGTCCTGAACGATCAGGACCGGCGCGTACCAGCCGGGATAGATCCGTGAATCCCCCTCTACCGGGACGGTGCGCTCCAGATCAGCCAGCCGGCGCACTGCAGCGTCGATCTTGCCGGTCGCGATCCGCCTGCTTTCGGTGGCCGCCTTGGTCGGCTTCTTTTCAAGCGCACGCTCGGCGTCGGCGAGCTTGGCTCGCTGCCGGAGCAGTTCCTCCTCGAGGGCCGTTTTCGACCACGCGTTGCATTCGGCAATCAGCGCCCGGATGCGTTGCCCTTCTTCGGTCGGGGCATCAGAAAACGCCGCATCCATTGCCATCGGCGTTTTGAGCTTGCTTCCCTTGCGTCTCCAGTACAGATCCACGAACGCGCGCAGGCTCATCGCAGCGCCAAACATCCTGACGTACTTCCGGTAGTCCGCCTCAATCTGGGCCGAATAGCACATGGAATACCTCCAGTGACTTTCCAATGATAGTGCCAGATGCAACCGGCGAAATCCTGGATATACTGTACATTCATACAGTATCCCAACCAACGACTATGCGTCGCCGTCGCCCCCTCACCGCCGCAGAATTGGCCGAAATCTATGACCGGAATCCGACGCCCGCGGCGTTGACGCTGCTCAGGGAGATACACAGGCTGCGCGCGATGATCATGCGCGCCGATCAGGTTCGGAAGATGATCGCCGACAACGGCCGTCCCCATCTGGCGGGGTCGGTATGGGAGTGTTTCGAACGGGAGCTGGATGCGGAGCCGTGTCTGACTGACCCGCCTACGCCACGCCAGCAGCAATTCACCGCCCAGCGAAAGCGCATGATCGAAGAGTGGCAAAAGAATGGCCGAAGGAGATAACGCGATGCTCGTCGACGAACTGGTGGGTTCGCACCTCGACTACTGGGTAACCCAGGCCGAGCAGCGCAACACCGATGTGCCCATGCAGGGTCCGGCGCAACCAGCGCCCAGGTTTTCAGCCGAGCGTGCGTTGGCGGAGCCGATTATCGAACGTGAGCGCATCGTCGTCGGAGTAATCCACGATGCCGAGTTGGGAGTTCAGGCGGTGACGTGCGTCGGGACAATAACGCCGGGCGGGGTAAGGTCCGAGGACGGCCGGTACTGGCTGGGCGACTCTGGGTTGCAAGCCGCGATGCATTGTTATGTCGGCATCACTTACGGGGTGATCGTCGTTTGAATGCTAGCCGTCAGTGAGTCTTGCGGGACCACCAGAAGCTGTGCGGTAGCAACGGGCGTCAGGCGGCGGCGCTCGGCGACGAGGACCGGCCAATTCCAGCCGTTTATGCGGCGGCCACGAAGGAACGTTCGAACGTCGTCCATTGCCAGACAGCGGTCCTTCACAATGGTCAGGCATTGCCCGTTGCGGGCGCGTTTGCAACTCCGTTGCAGGCGACGATGACGGATTCCCGCCTTGAGAGTGCGGGATGTGCGAACCGACCATGTCGCCGGCAGGAATCGCCTATGCAAGAGCGAGTGCTAAGGCCGTCCCCTTGATGAATAGTTGTTCCAGATGCTCTTCCCACAGACTCACCTGCTTCATATCATTCACCACTCCTAGGAAGATCTCGTCGTGGAAGACAATTGCGGCGGTCCCGGCAGAATAGATCGCGGTTGGTTGACACTCGACAAGTATCGTTTCCACAATCGCTAGCAGCTTATTCTTTCGGATAGGGGTAGTGGACTCCTTGTAGCGCCGGAGACGCTCAACCGCGATTTCAATGGTTGCAGCGATCTGCTCGCCCAAGTCAAATCTTCTCGATACAAGGCGGTCTGAGTTGTTAAGATCAAGTGCCTCGATGGTTGAGGCTCCGATTGATGTCAGCCCTTTAAGCCGATATAGGCGAAAAGCGAGGTGCTCTTTGGGATCTATTTCGTATGGATTAATCAAAGGTAGAAGTCTGACATCGTGCGTTCCTTTGGCTATATTGCAACGCTTACATGAAGGCAGCAAGTTTTCCCAGTCAACGACCCGGTCTGGATATTTTCCTTTGTATTCGAAGTGCTCCACCTCCAGATACTTGCTTTCCGTAGCAACGCTACATTCGCAGTAAGCACACTTACCGTTGCTGGAGGCTGAAAGTGCGTCTTTTATATCAGGGTGGTTCCAAACGGATGAGCTGTCGGCCTTGAACGCTTCTACCAACTCTGCTACCTTCTCATCCGTCAAAAAATCCGGGGGGGCGGCTCTATCTAGCTTGATCATTGAGACGTCACCCTCTCAAAGCACCAAGTTGGAACGCAAAAAGCTTGCGTAGATGACTTTCAGGATGCAATAGCAAATCGAGCTCTGCATATGCGCTCGCGGCAGTCTCGAAATCTTCGCTATCAACAGCATTTTCGAATTTCTTTAGGGCGGCTTTATAAACGGGAGTACGCGTGTCCTTCATTCCCATCACATCCTCTAGAACTTCCTCGACGGTCCAGCCTTTGAATCCATACTTGTTTTGAGGTAGTTCTCGCTTTACTACCTTGCCCTCTATGAACTCTAACGCGACGACTTGCTGAGGCTCCGCTGCTTGGATGACATGCGGACTATGAGTAGTTGCAATGAATTGTGACGCGGGGAACGCCTGCATGAGAATTCCGGCGATTTTGGCCTGCCATTCTGGATGGAGATGTAACTCCAGTTCATCAATCAAAATCACCCCAGTAAACTCGTCAACCTTTATCGTCGGGTCTTTGAATCGATATTCGAGCTCCTTTGTAATTCCCAATAGAATTGAAAGACATGACTTAAACCCCGCCGAAAGGTATTCGAAATAAATCTCGCCGCTCGGCGTGTCCACCATGATTTCATTCGAGCCCGCGTCGACGCGGCTGAACTGGAACGACGGATTGAGGAGCGTGAAAAAACGTTTTGCGACTTCCAAATTGTGAAGTTGAGTTGCAGTCAGTGCGGTGCCATGTGGAGCGTAGAGATATCGATTTACGAACCAATTTTTCACCTCATTCAGTTTCACCCCGTTCCTGTTATCTTGCGAAAGTGTATTCACGTCCCGCGTTGCATCGCGAGTCACCGACGGAAGCGCCGAATAGCTGAATGTCCGTGCGACTTTTAGCGAAAGTAGCTGTCGATTTAGATCCTGGTCTAGACCAAAATAATCGTATTGATCTGGAATAAACGACTTCACGTCGAATATGACTTGCTTATTCCCCGCAGCGTTAGCCAAATCAGCAACCACTTTCCCTTGCTCTGACGTAACCCGTCTTTTCAACATGGTGGTTTGCATCCCCGCGAACGCTTGCGCCACGCTTTCCAAGATCGTCGTTTTTCCGATTCCATTGGGGCCACATATGACGTTCATCTGATCGTCGAACCTTATGAGGAGGTCGCCGATTCCACCAATATTTGTGATTGCGATTTGTTTCACATGCATAATATCCCCGTGCTCCGGCTGAATTTGGTATGGATGATATCTGAGCTTCAAGCCTTTGTGGCGAGCAGGCCTGCGCGGCGAACGGCTGGCGTCGACATTCTCATTGCCCCCCCGTTGCGACGAGTCGTTTTTAGTACGGGTTTCCAAACCGACTACGCATCTAGCGTGTATGTCCGCTTCGGCTGATGGCGCAGAGCAATGTGAAGAAGGTGACCGCCATACTTCAGAAGCTGCCGTTGAGGAACGGTGCCGGCGAACGGCTGAGAAGGGTCCAGAGTGTGTGAAAACGCATTGATCGCCTAAACTGAATCAACGCACTGAGACCGGGTGACTCATGAAGCGATTCGTTGAAGGCGATGACCGCAAGCAGGTCGCACTACTTCCCGAATGTATCGATGACTACATCGGACAGGACAACCCGGTCAGGGTTATAGACGCCTTCGTCGACGAGTTGGACCTCGCGGAACTTGGTTTCAACGGTACGACGCCAGCGATCACGGGCCGCCCGTCCTATCACCCAGGCGTGATGCTCAAGATCTATATCTACGGCTACCTGAACCGGATTCCTTCGAGCCGGCGTCTTGAGCGTGAATGTCAGCGTAACGTCGAGCTGATGTGGCTAACGGGACGTCTGGCCCCGGACTTCAAGACGATCGCCGACTTTCGCCGTGACAGCGGCGCAGCCATTCGGAACGTATGCCGGCGTTTCGTCGAACTGTGTCGTGGGCTAAAGCTACTCTCCAGTGACATGGTGGCCATCGACGGTAGCAAGTTCAAGGCGTCAAACAGCCGCGACAGAAACTACACGGCGAGCAAGATCGACAAGCGTCAGCAGCAGACCGAGGAAAGCGTGCAGCGGTATCTCGACCTGATTGAAACCGCAGACCGGACCAGTCCAACAGGTTTCGATGTGAAGACCGTTCGGCTGTACGAGAAGATCGCCCGCTTGCGCCAGCAGATGCGTGAGCTCGCACAGATCAGGAAGCAGTTAGAAAGGCAACCGGACAAACAGCTGTCGATGACGGATCCCGACGCACGATCCATGGCAACCAGCGGAAGAGGCTCGGGCATAGTGGGCTACAACGTTCAGGCAGCCGTAGACACGAAACATCACCTGATCGTTGAGCACGAGGTAACTAACGTCGGAAACGATCACGGACAACTCAGCAGAATGGCGCTGGCTGCGCGGGACGCAATGGGCAGATCGAAGCTGAAGGTTGTTGCTGATCGGGGTTACTTCAGCGGCCCGGAGATACGGGCGTGCGATCTGAACGACATCAGTGCGTACGTTCCCAAGCCACTCACCTCCGCATCGAGGAAGAAAGGTCTGTTCACCAAGGCCGACTTTGTCTACGTGGCAAAAAGCGATGTGTATCGATGCCCCGCTGGCGAGAGGGCCATTCTTCGATTCACGACCGTCGAGCATGACATGAATCTGCGGGTTTACTGGCCCAGCGCCTGCCCACGTTGCCATCTCAAGGAACGATGTTCACCGAGCGACTATCGTCGCATCCGCCGGTGGGAGCACGAGAACACACTGGAAGCGATGCAGCGCCGGCTCGACCGCAAGCCCGAAGCAATGACTATCCGCCGAAGTACTGTCGAGCATGTCTTCGGTACGCTCAAGCACTGGATGGGTCCCGCACACTTCCTGACCAGGACACTCAGGCGAGTGAGTACGGAGATGAGCCTTCAGGTGTTGGCCTATAACCTGAAGCGGATGATGAACATACTTGGCGTTGTGGAGACGTTGAAGGCCATGAAGATGGCCGCAAGCTAAAGCCCCGAGGGGCTTTGTTGTGCTCGCGATGTTCGATTAGTGCAGACTCGCCCGTATCCAACCCGATCGACCTGACCGGCAATCGCTCGCTTGGCGGCAAAAATGGAGTTTCCACACACTCTGGGTCGTAATGAGCCGTTCAAAGTCACTTTGCTGAGCGTCCTGGCCGGCGATAGGCCAAGGCGGAATGACCGGCGCAAGGTCTGTCAGATATTGATTGCAGCATTCGGAACGTTGATACAGCAGTGGCCGTTTAAGCGGCTGTTCAAAAGGTACAGCGGGGAGGTGCAGACCCGGGGCCCGCGCGAACGGACGGCTGTGCCGTCCGCGCTGCGCTTCCCTGTGGTACTGCGCTATGGATTAGCCCAGTGGCCAATTAAGTATCACAAGGCCGTCGTTGTAGTCGTCATCCGTTCCATCCTCGGACGCAACCAGCCCGAAATAGGCCTTCTGGAAAATATCGACCTGCCTTGATCCAAGCTTGGACTGCTTCCCGTTAGCTTCCACGATAACCCGGACACTCCCTTTCCCCGAGTTCAGTATCTGCGTCTGGAGGTTTCGGTCCTTCGTGCCCGAACCCGTGAATGTGGCGCTGGGCTTCGAGGCGTCATCCACAAAAACGCTGACCGTCTGCACGGCAGCTGAATTCACTAGCACGGTTACACCAAACGCTGTGTTTGGAGGCAGATTAAATATCCCATTCCGCTCACCCCCATTGCCGTTGCCGTCACCACCGTTGCCACCGGCCTGGTCCGATGCCACCCTGATGACGTTCCATGAGGTGGTATGGTAATTACCGTTGTATGTTCTGGGTAGCGTCGACGATGTGAAGACGCAATAAGCCTCGCCCTCAGCACCCGCGCGGCCATATGAGTCGAGGTACCCATTGTCCCCACAGTTGAGCAAATAAATGGTATCGCCGTCGTTCAGCGGTGTGCCTTCATCATTCAGCGCGGAGCCATCTTGATTCGTATGCCCGATTTTCCACTTCGATTTCGCATCGATTGAAGTGCTATTTTTTTGAACTGCGCCTACGCAATGGATTTCATTTACTGGGACAGTATTGCCATCAACAGCGGCAAGGACGGCTTGCTCATTATCTTCCAGCATGCTTCGCAAAACGATTGTGTCGCCCGATTTTACCGGCTTTCCGTCATTTGCCTGGTCAACAGACTCTATTTTCCAGGTGACAGATTTTCCGCTTCGCTTCGATGGTTGCGCGGCGTATACAGCACCGACTCCGCCATTGGATGGCAAGGCCCCATAGACGTCCAAATAATATCCGGGGGCCTTCGGGTCGTCAAAGGTGGTTTGGTTTGATAAATACAGCGTGTCGCCATACAAGAGATTTCCAGACATTTTGCACCCACAAGGTTGTTGAAAGAAAAATGATATGAATGTTATGGCCTGGTATTCCTTTCGGACGCCTGTAACTTGGCATATCAATGTCAATGCCATAGCTATCAATATTGATATTTGCCGCCTTTGCTGTGATTGCGGACTTCGGGGATTACCCAAGAGGCGAAAAGTGCCTGCCGTGCAATTGCTGTGATACGTGAGTGGAATTGCAGCCCTTCGATCGCGGAGGTTATCGTATTCGACCAACAGAAAGAACCTATCCAAGTTGATGGCTTGTAACTGCCAACAAGAGGTATAGGGAACCCTCGACAGGCTCCTATAATCGCGGCGACTAGAAAAGTCCAGCCGGTTGCGCTGCATCGTCCCAACTGAAAATGATCACCTCCTTCCGTGCGGCCTCCCGTCCCCCACCGCCCACGGTGTACCTGATGTCCACCGTCTCGATGTGGAACCCCTCGAACGCGCGGCGAATGTCCGGATGGTCGTTGAGGCTCACGATCGCCCTGCCCTTCAGCGATCGCAGGCGTGCCGCCATCTCGACGTATTCGGAAAACGGAAACGGCACGCCATAGCCTTCCGTCTCCCAGTACGGCGGATCCAGATAGAACAGCGTGTGAGGCCGGTCGTACTTGTCGATACACGCCTTCCAGTCGAGCCGCTCGACGAACGTGTTGGACAGGCGCAGGTGAGCGGCCGACAGTGTCTCCTCGAGCCGCAGCAGGTTCAGACCCGGCGGCGTAGTGGTTGCCGTGCCGAACGACTGCCCTTCGATCTTCCCGCCAAAGCAGTTCTTCTGCAGGTAATAGAAGCGGGCCGCCCGCTGGATATCGGTGAGCGTTTCCGGGATCGTGTCCTGCAGCAACCTGAACACCTGCCGGCTGGTGAGCGCCCACTTGAACTGGCGCACGAACTCCTCGAGGTGATGCTGCACGACGCGGTACAGGTTCACCAGTTCGCCGTTGATGTCGTTGATGTCGTTGATCACCTCGACCTTCGCCGGCGGCCGCATGAAGTACAACGCGGCCCCGCCCGCGAAGACCTCGACATAACACTCATGCTCAGGAAACCGCGGGATGAGATGGTCCGCGAGGCGGCGCTTGCCGCCGATCCATGGAACGATGGGAGTTGCCATATCTGGAATTGCCTTTTCTTTTTCGGTTAGAATTCGGCCCGCCTACCGGTAGGTAGCAGGGCCCTGGCTAATTCACTGGCTATCTCAGTGGAAAGGTGACCGGGAGAAATGCGCGAACATCATCCCGGTCGCCCTGTCTTTTGCCGCGCCGCGAAGCGCGATCAAAGTAACTTTATGCTGCGCGCATCGGGTGGCTGATTGCCCGTGATACGCGCGTGTGGCATGCTGGATCCCCCGTTTCGAACGAGGAACAGCCTGGTCATGGCACAGCCATCTACGCACCACAATCCCGCGACGCGACAACAGCCGAAGCCCCACGTGGCGCCGGCATACGTGCAGCAATTCATCGATACCCATCTGGCCGCCGCGCAGGAAGTGCAGCGCAGGTACCAGGTGCCCGCAGGCGTCGTCATCGCCCAGTCGGCACTTGAGAGCAACTGGGGAAGATCGGTCGTCGGCAACGCCTATTTCGGCGTCAAGGGCCGCGCGCCCAGCGGCGACAGCACCACGTTCACCACCCACGAAGTGATCAACGGCCAGGCCATCAGGATCGATGATGCGTTCCGCGCCTACGGCAGCTATGAAGAGGCCGCCGACGACTACGCGCAGATGCTCCGCAACAACCCGCGCTTCCGGTCGTGCTTCCTCTACACCCGCAGTTCGCAGTTCGCCAACGCACTCGCCCGCAACGGCTATGCGACGGATCCGTCTTACGCGGTCAAGCTCAACGCCATCATCCGCGCGCACAAGCTCGATCAATATGACGCGCGCAGGACCGCGCCATGATGCGCCGCGCGATCATCACGGCAGCGCTGATCGTCTGCGCGCAGGCGTGCGCGGCCCAGCAACCGTTGACCGATGACAATGACGCAGCCACCCTTGCGGCCGACATCACGCGTACCTACGGTCTGTCGGAAGACAGGACCGAGTGCCTGCTCTTCGATACGGCCGACCAGGGCGAGTACTTTCTGGTACGGGTGCGCGAAAACCACACCGAAGCGTGCGGCGGTGCGGCCGGGGTCTCACCTACCCTGTTCTTCCTGAAGATCCGCAAACGCGACGGCTACACGCTCACCACCGCGTACGACAGCGAGCAGTACCTGCCGCTCAGAACATCCACAAAGAACTGAGGCGCGTACTGCTCCTCGCCTTTCAATACCTTCAATGTCGGCGGTACCTGCGACCAGCTGATGCTGACGTGCCCGAGCCGCCCAGTTCGATGTGCGCACCACGAGTCCCCTTTATTTTTCAGAATTGGTGACCTAGATTCATATCCTGCCCAGGAGGGAATCATGCTGCACGCATACAAGGTCTACACGATCGACGCGACGCCTGATTTTTCGATTGGAAAGTTCTTCGCGCACGTCCGCATCAGCCGTCCGCCAGCCAAAGGGGAAAAAGACGGCGACACGTTTGAGGCCATCGATCTCGGCCAGTTTGACAACGAATGGTCGGCTGAGGCCTTCGGCCGTGCCTGGGCGGTCGCCTGGATCGATGAGCACTGGGACCGAAACACCGTGACTGCAGCCGATGCGCTCAGCCCGCCGGCCTATCCGGCCGACTCGTGAGCGCATCCGAGCGCGCCACCACCGTATCCGGCGACACCGCAAACTGCGTGATCGCCGCAGCCTGCCTGTCGGCACGCGACGACGAGCCGAAGAAATACTCCTTCGAGCCGAGCACCATCGCGATCAGAATGCCGAACAGCGTATCGAGCGCACGCATCACGCCATCGTCGAGCCGGATCTGTCTGGCCGCCAGCAGGAACTCGAGGCCGATCACCGCGAAGAGCGCGACCGTATACATATAGGCCAGATTGCGAGCCGTATGGTCGTGCTCCGCCGCCGCAAAGTTGCGTGCGCTCGCGCGATCATCGGCCGCTATCCGGTCGGCCTGCACCTGGATGCCGGCCATGTTCTCCGCATGTGTGAAACCCGCCTGCCGCATTTTCAGCGCGAAATCGTCGTCGGCCTGCTTCAGCGCCAGTAACTGCTCGGGCGTGATCTGCTGGCCGGTCAGTGCGGTCTTCACCGCGTCAACCGAACCGTCCGCCAGCCCGAGCCTGCCGGCGATCGCCGAGGCGGCCATTGCGGCAATGCCCGGCACCCCGCCCGTCAAGGCGGTGACCAGCCACGGCGCGACCGTTTTCAGGACATCCATCATGCGCTCACCCCCAGTGCCCGATTGAGCTGCCAGCCGTATTCGAACGTCTCGTTCTCCACGCGCTTTTCGGCACACTCGATGTAGAAGACCGACTGCTGCGCGGTCACCATACCCAGCAGCACCCGATGGCCGTCCGCACCCCGCGCGGCGAGAAACGCCTTCAGCGCCGCAATCGTCATCGCACCGATGCCGCCGTCGACGGCGATATCGGCGAACGCGCGCTGGTTCTGGTTCAGCACATTCAGCGCACGCTGCAGGAATCGCGTCAACCTGATTTACGCTGGCATCACGAACAACGACGGCGAGAAGCTGACGCCGCTGCAGCTTGCGGAAAAAGTCGTGGAACTGCAGGAATTCGGCGAATCCAACGCTGCGATCTGCAAGCGGCTCAACATTACCGATCAAACCATCCGCGACGTTCTGCTGTTAGCGCATGCGCCCGCGCCATTGCATAAGCTGGTTCGGGACAAGATCGTCTCCTCGACGCTCGCGATCGAGGAGATCAGGGCACACGGCGGTGACAAAGCGCTCGAGCGACTCCAGAGCGCCGCGCGTCAGGCGAGCGCCGAGGGCAAGGCCAAGGTTACAAAGAAGGCGCTGGAAAAGTCGGTCGAGCGCAAGATCTCGGCTGCGCAAGCAAAGCAACTTTTACAGGCACTGCAGTCGGTGCTGCACGACCCCGTTTTTGGCAAACTTTCGCCGGGCACGATCGCCGTAGTGCATGCCGCGCTCACGCCGCACGCGGATATGCTTGATGCGATCTCTACGCGGCGCCACAGGCATCCGGTCCACACTCCTAACGAGAATGGCGTGTTCGTGAAGTGCGAAACGATCCGCGCGCCCATGTCCAAGCGGACAGGACTCTCTCCGGCTGAGATCCACCTTGCACAGCCCGAGGAAGGCAGGTGGATTTACTCGACCACGTTACGGGTAGGCAATGGCACGACATCAGGCCTGCCTTCGATGCGAGATTTCACATCGACGTATCCGACCCGCATGCAGGCCATCAGAGCCGCCGTTATCGAGTTCACGCGCGCGCTCGACCGGGCAGACAGGACGAAGGCAAAAGAGGCACCGGCGGTGCGCGCATGGCTCGACAAGCTTTCAACGATGCCCGATCCCGACTGGACCGAGAACATGGCGACGGAGGTGGCTAAATGACGGCTCGCCGGGCCATTTCTACCCCACGTCCGCTGCCGCGAAAGCGGGAAGCGGCAGACCGACGCCCACAGCTTTCCCTCGCTGGCGCCGTCCCGGCGCGGGCATCGAACGACGACATCAACAGCAGCGGGCTCACGCCCGCCAAAGCGATCCAGATAGACAAAGCGCCGCTTGCGCGGCGAAAAACTATCCAGAAGAAGGAAAGCGAGTCGGATACCCGACTCGCAACGATCGCGCGGATCGAAGCCCTGCGCCTCGAGATCCGCAAGCTGGTCGAAGTCATCGCGCTTGGCGCGGACATCGAACTGCTCGACCTCATGCGGGACGAGGTCGGCAGCTACAGCCGGCACAAGACTGCGCAAGAGGCACGCACGTGGGCAGAACAAGCGCGTCTATCCATCGAAACCGGGTTGATGCAGCTCGACCGAGCGATTAACCCGATGTCGTAGTAACGACCCGACATAGAGTGTCGAATGAATACTGTTTTTCTTTTGATGGCGCAGTTCGGCGCACGTGCGGTCATTCCGATTGACGAAGTCTGCCGCTCGTACTTCCCGCACCTTGAAGTGGACAAGCTGCTTCGAAAGATCACTTACGGAGAAATCAAGCTACCTCTCGTTCGGATCGAATCATCGCAGAAGAGCGCAAAGGGCGTATACGTGCAGGACCTGGCCAACTATATCGACGAGCGCCGCGCGGCAGCAAAGAAGGAATGCGATCAGCTCGCCGGCATCGCGTAATCCTGCGATGGCGCGATCACATCCAGCCACTTCCAGTTTTCGTACTTGTCGCCCACCTTGCGCACGTGCGTGTAACGCTTCAACGTATTCCAGCTGCGGTGGCCACTAACTGCGGCCACCCGCTGGATCGTCCATCCCATTTCCGACAACCTGCTCGCGCCCTCGTGCCGTAGATCATTCAGATGCAGGTCGTCAATCCCCAATAACTGCACTGCGTTCGTGAATGCGGTGCTCGCCGTAAGAGCGCGGTACGGAAAGATACGATCGCCCACTCGCGGCTGCGCCTTGACGATCCGTAATGCTTCTGGCGTTAGATCCACCCAGGTGTCGTTTCCCACCTTTGTGTTTGGGTGTTTCAGGTCGCGGACCATAACGCGACATCCGTCCTCATCCAGGTCATCCCAACGAAGCCGGCAGATTTCACTGATTCTTCGCAGCGAAAAAATCGTAAAGGCTGCCAGCGCCTGCATCGGAATACTGTCGGGCGTTCCGTCCCGCACCTTACCGAACTCGGCCATTAAGCGATCCATCTCATCTAGCGTTGGCCGACGTTCACGATGCTTTGATCGGCCAACGAGCCCCATTCGCGTCAACGCGACGCGCGCGTCCGCGACCACCGAGGCATCGACTGGATAACCCCAGGCGGGCCGGGCCAATGTGATTACGCTGGACAGGTGCGCGAGATAGTGGCCACGCGTCGATGGCGCGACGTCAACCGTGCGCATGTAGGCAACGATGTCCGCACTTTCGAGCTGCGCCGCCTTGACCTCGCCCAAGGTTGAGCCAGAGATCTGGTTCAGGATCATTCTTTTAGTACGGTCTAAGGGCTTGCCCAGTTCGGCGATGTATCGCTTGATCATTTCCTTGACTGGTGGATTCTCCTGCAGCGCGGCCTTCAAACCGTCGGCGTGTGACAGCGCGGCCTCGCGCTGCTTAATCCAGATCTGCGCCGCCTGCCGACGTTCAAACGTCTTGGTTTCCTGGTGCAAAACCTTGCCGCCCTTCCGCACGCGGACTTGTGCCTTATATGAGGTGCTACCGTCCTTGTTCTCTCTTGGTGTAATTGTGCCCATCTGTGCTCACTTGCTGTAGTGTGGTGCCACGCGAAAATGGCACCAATTTTGGAGCCTTGGCACCACAAAAACAAGTGTAAACGCGAGACCACCCGAGCAAACAAGAGGTACATCGATAGGCATCAAAGCCACACCAGCAAAGGCTATCGCCGTCTACCAAGGATTACGCGGTGAAGCGCACCGGCAGCGCCGTCGAATACTTGATCTGTTCCATCGCAAAACTTGAACTCACGTCGTACAGCGGCACGGCGGCGATTAGAAGCTTGTAGACGCGATCGTAGTCGTCGATGTCGGACACCACCACGCGCAGCAGGTAATCGGTTTCGCCGCTCATCCGGTACACCTCCACTACCTCCGGAATATCCTGAACCGCACGCGTGAAGCTCTGCGCCCACGCCTCGGTATGCTGGTTGGTGCGCACCGCGACGAACACGGTCGTGCCCACGCCCAGCTTGCGGGCATCGCAAAGCGCCACCTGCGCGCGAATCACGCCCGCCTCTTTCAAACGCTGCAGCCGTTTCCAGCAAGGCGTTTGCGACAGATTCACCCGCTGCGCCAACTCGGCGATCGGCATGGTTGCGTCCTGCTGCAGCAGTTCGAGCAGTTTCCGATCGATGATGTCCATTCCCATTCTGGCGCCTCTGTAGGAAATTATTCTACTTTTAACACTTCGAGGGGAATTATATGGAAACTCTTTCTCCGGGGAAATCGGTATAAATGTCGCTATTCGAAATAACCGACAAGCGGCAGCGCAGCCGCGCAACGATCATGAGCCAAAACCTTTCTTCGACGCCCCGCGATCGTTTCCAGGCCCACGGCGGACAATCGGCTGAAGCGGCCCGAACCGCCTCGGACGTTCAAGCCCGAATTCGAGCCGCCGCGCCGTTGCACGACCACGGCAGCGCGCCTCTCAAACAGTTATGCGACGCGCTCGACGCGATTTTCGAAGCCTGTTCGACATGTCCCGAGCCGTCGGATTCGGCGTTGTTCGCGCGCGGTATGCGTGTCACCCTCGCTGAAGCCGCGGCCACCCCCGACTTGCTGACGCCGGCACAACGCGAAGGCGCGGCGGAGAATTACCGTCGTCATCTGCTCGCCGCCGATCCGCATGGCCGCTATGCAATTGCCGCACTCGTGTGGCTGCCGCAACAGGCGAGCCCCGTGCACGCGCATCACACGTGGTGCGGCTACGCTGTGCTCGATGGCAGCTTGAACGAAACGATCTTCGAATGGAATGGCGCGCGGCAATGCGCGAGCGCCGCGCGGACGCAAGCGCGCAATCGCGGCGCGGTGTCGTTCGCACGCGGCGGACGCGGCGCCATTCATCGGCTGGGCAATGGCACTCTTGCGCCCGCCGTCTCATTGCATGTCTACGGCGTGGCGGGCGCGCGAATCGCCACGCATGTCAACGACATCGTGCGCGTGGCCGAGGCGCCGGCGCGCGTTTGAAAGCTCACGCCTTGCGTGCGCCGCGCAGGCAGCGGCGCACCACCAGCGCAATCAACTCTTGCCGCCCGCTTCTCCCGCGGTCGGAATCTGCGGTGGAATCGGCGCGGTCTGTCCGGTCGGCGGCGGCGCCGGACGCGGTTCGTGCGACACATCGCGCGCCACCGCGACCGCCGCATGCGCGGCCCGCACCGACGACGCCGTTTGAGCCTGCGCATGGGCATGGCCGTGCGCACCGGACCCAGGCAACGCGTCGTCCCCGAAAGGCTGACCTTCGCTATCCTTCGACGACGTGAACAAGCGCATCTGCGGCAGCGGAATCTCAATCCCGGCTTCGTCCATCTTGCGCTTGAGCCGCAGATTGAACGCGCGCGCCACGCTCCATTGCTGCAGCGGCCGGGTCTTGATCTGCCCTTTTACGACCATCCAGTTCGGATCGAAACGGTCCAGCCCCCACACCTCGATCGGCCCGAGCATCTCGCGCCGGTAACGGAAGTCCGCCATCAGATCGGCGCCGACTTCGCGGATCAGCTGCGTGATCTGATCGACGTCCGCGGAGAACGACACCCGCACTTCGAACACTGCGTAAGCAAAATCGCGCGACAGGTTCTTGACGATCTTGATCTGCGAGAACGGAATCGCGTGAATCGCGCCCTGGCCGTCGCGCAGGCGCACGGTGCGGATCGACAGGTGCTCGACGGTGCCCGCATGGCCGCCGTCCACGTCGATCCAGTCGCCCACGGAGATCGTGTCCTCGATGATGATGAACAGGCCCGTGATCAGGTCGGTCACGAGCGACTGCGCGCCGAAACCGATCGCGAGGCCGATCACGCCGGCGCCCGCCAGCAGCGGCGTCACGTTGATGCCGAGGTTCGCCGCGGTCACGATCCCGGCGATGGTCATGATCGAGACGAGCAGCACATTGCGCACGAGCGGCAACATCGTGCGCGCGCGCATGCTCGGCGCGCGCGACTTGTTGCGCGGACCGCCCGGATTGAGCGCCTCGGTGATCGCCGTGTCGACCAGGATCCAGAGCAGCCACGCAATGAACACGGTCGCGATGATCGCCGTCACCGCATGGGCGATACCGCGCGCCGCGACGTTTTCCTCGACCACGGCCGCGAGCGACACGCCCCACAAACGCGCCGCCAGTTCGAAGAAAAACAGCCAGATGAAGAGCGTGAGCAGCGTGCCGCAAAAGCGCAGCAGGCGCGTCAGATACGGCGAGCGGCGGCGGGCGCGCGCGCTGCGCGGACGCGTCATGCGCAGCACGATGGCCGACAGGAAGAACGCCAGCACCAGCAGCAGCGCCGTCACCACCGAAATCTGCAGCACGTTCTCACTGGTGCCCGAGCCGCCGAGCGTGGCGATCACCGAGGCGGTGGCGAGCACCAGCACGGGCACGTGCCACAGCGCGGCGAGGACCTCGAAGGCGTCGGTCGCCGCCTTGTGATCGTTGCGCTGCTCGTACGGCCGATTTCGAATCAGATGCGCGACCGGCCGGCGAAACGCGAGCGCGAAGTAGCCGGTGAGCACGGCGGCCGTCATGTTGGCCGCGGTCGAGATCAGCGCCGCGAGATTCGTTCCGAGTTGATGCGCGACGTCGTAATTGACGGCCGCATCGCCGAGCGCGCCGCATATGCCGATCACGAACAGCACACGCCGCGCATGATCGATCAGAAGACGCACCGCGATGCGCCGATGCCCCGAGCCGAACAGCGAAAACATGATCAAACAGATCGCCGAGAACACCGCCCCCGCCACGATCGCGTAGGCGACCACCATGCCGAGCGTTCGTCCGAGCGCATCGGGCATCGCGCGCACGAACAGCAGCGCCGCGACAAACGCGATGATCCACGGTCCGACGCGGCGCAGCGCGAAGATCAGCAACTCGCGCGTGGTGGGATTCGGATTCAGCCCCATGACGATGCCGAAGCGCCGGTACAGCCGGTGTTGTCCATAGATCAGCGCGCCGGCGCACGCGCCCCAGCCGGCGAGCATCGCGATCATCGAAAACAGCACGCGGCCGAAGCTCTCGCGCCCCTGGCCCGAGATGATCGTGAAGAGTTCGTTGCCGGCCGCGTTGAGGCGGCCGCCCCAATAGCGCACCGGCGTGCGGCCCTGATGCATGTCGGATTCGAACGACGCGATGCCCGACGCGATCGCGCCCAGCAGGCCGGCACTGGCCTGCGTCTGCGCCGGCACCGGTGGGCCGACGTTCTGCGAGACGTCGCGTAGCTTCTTGAGCTGGGCGACGAGCGCGGTGCGCTGCCGGTCGTTGTCGAGCGTGGCGATCACGCTGTCGAGCGAGCGCGCCAGTTCCGCCTGGCTCGCGGGCGACGGCGCGGACGCCGCCTGCGCCGCGGATGCGCCCGAAGCGGCGGACGCGGGCGTCGCGGTAGCGCTGTTGATCAGGCTCTGCAAGGCAGGGATGACCGGCGTGCTGCTGCCGGCGGCCTCGGCGTTGGCGGGCGTGCAGCCGGCGTAGAGGATCAGCGCGAGGAATACCCCGGCCACCCATGCGCCGAGCCACGCCGCGACGCGCGTGGGCGAGCTGGGGTGGACGTCGCCCCCGGCATGAGGAGAAGGAAGATGAAAGGTGGCGCGAGTCGCCGGTTGCCCGCCGTTGAACGGCGCAGCCTCGGACTCACGCCGCGAAGAGCGTGACTGCATGGCGATCCGTGAAAAAACGGGAGACGCCAGTGTAGCCGCACTTTTATCGGGCGCGACCGAACATGCGTAACGGAATGTTAGGGCGCTTGCGCTCGGCAGCGGGTGTGGGGATCGCCCTACCCACCGCGCCGCGGGCGCCTGCCTGCCAGGCTAGGCCGCGCCATTCAGGCTCAATAGGCGACTGTCGCGATCTGACGCACGAAGCGGCCCTGCTCCAGTTCGTCGACGAAGGCGATTGCGTAGTCTTCCGCCGAAATGCGGCTATTGCCTTCGGCGTCGGCCAGCAGCGCGCCCGTGCCGGTGCGGAATTGCCCGGTGCGCTCGCCCGGCGCGATCAGCGCGGCCGGCGCAAAGAAAGTCCAGTCGAGATCGGCGACGCCACGGTAGTAGTCAAATGCGTCGCGGTGCGCGAGCGCGACCGGCTTGTAAGCGACAGGGAAACCCTCGGTATCCACCAGTTGCTTGCCCGGCGCGACTTCGAGCGAACCCGCGCCGCCCACCACCACGAGGCGCTTCACGCCCGCCGCGCGCACGCCTTCGACCAGCGCGCGAGTCGCCGTGGCGAGCGCCGCCTCGTCACCTTGCGGCGGCGCGTAGGCGCTGGCGACGACGTCGTGCCCGCGCACCGCCGCACCGACGCTCGCGGCGTCGAGCAGATCGGCTTGCGCCGCCTTCAGGTTCGCCACGTCGGCCGGCACCCGCGCCGGGTTGCGCGCCAGCGCCGTCACCTCGTGCCCGCGACGGGCCGCTTCCGCGGCGATCCGCGAACCGATCGTGCCGGTGGTGCCAAACAACGCGATCTTCAACTGTTTGCTCATTTCGATGCTCCTTCGATTAGCTTATATGTAACTATATTGATTACATATAAGACGGAAAAAAGAGGGGTGGGTACCCCTTGATTATCAGGCGCGCGCGCTGACTGACAAACACGCGCATTCCCGGACTGCTTGCTCACGCCTTATCGATGCGAACGCCGCTTGCGCTCCCTGACCCGCTCCGCGCGCACGACATCCGCCGTGGCATCGGCCAGCGTGCGGGCGCCGAGCGATGCTTCCATGGCCTGCTGCGCTTCGTCGATGATGCCGCTCAGCACGCCTTGGATATTACGGCCGACCATGCACGCGGGATTCGGCTCTTCCCGATGCAGCCCGAATAAACGTGGATCTTCCACCGCACGGTATATCTCGAGCAGGCTGATATTCCCGGGCGCCCGGGCGAGCAGCGCGCCGCCGCCCGCGCCAAGCTGGGAGGTGGTGAGGCCCGCCTCCGCCAGCATGCTCAGCAAACGCCGGATCAGTGCGGGATTGGTGTTCACGCTGCCCGCAATTATCTCCGACGAAAGCGGCACGCCCTGCTGCAACGACAGCAGCGCAAGCACGTGCACCGCAAATGCGAACCGGCTACTCGTATTCACAACACCCCTGCCCGGCGACCACAATATGTAATTATAGTAATTACATTTGACCGGGCCGTCAAACGTTCGCGCGCGCCGGGGGTCGAACGGACGGTCACGACGGTCACTTGTCCATCTGCTTTTGCGCGTCGCCGGAATCGCCCGCAGCGGACGAAGACGCCGCAGCGTTCGTCGATGAAGCGGTGCTCTGCGCGGACCACTGCTGCAGCTTGCGGCCCGCGGTCTCCAGGCTCTGCCCGGTCAGCGCGGCGGCCTTGCCGAGTTGCGCATTGGCCGCGCTCGCGGCGCCTTGCAGATTGGCCTGCGCGCCCGAAGCAAGCGCCTTGGGGTCGATAGTGACCGACGGCGCGGAGGCCGAATCGAGATTCTGCTGCGCGGCGGATTTGGTCGCGTCGACCTGCTGGCCGATGTAGCTAGCCGCCTGATCGAGCTTCTGACCGGCCGCTTGCGCGGCGTCGTTGAGTTTGCCGGCGACCTGCCCGGCGGACGCATCGTTTTTCTGGCAGGCCGTGAGGCCGCCGAACACGGCGAGAACCAGAACGACACGGTGCAACAAAGGCGAACGGATGGATGAAATCATGTTTGAGTGTGAGCCGCGCCAAGCGGCTTCCGCATGCGAAAACGCGCCAATGATACGCCGTCGCGTGGCGCTTTCGCCCAGCATCGGCCGATCGTCCGGATCGCGCCGCGAACGCGGGCGCATCTGCTGGCATTCCGCACCGTTCGAACCCGCTCATCGCGTGCGGCGTCGCGGTTCTGTCAAACGCGTTGGGGTAGACTGGCTTCGCTTGAATGAGCGTGACGAGCGCTTGGTGTGTTCCGTTGATCAACTGGAGGCATACGATGGCAGCAAAGAAGATTCTGTTCCTGACCGGCGACTTCGCCGAGGATTATGAAACGATGGTGCCGTTCCAGGCACTGCAGGCAGTCGGCCACGTGGTCGACGCGGTCTGCCCGAACAAGAAGGCGGGCGACCGGATCAAGACGGCGATCCATGATTTCGAGGGCGACCAGACTTATACGGAGAAGCCTGGTCATCAGTTCACGCTCAACGCGACCTTCGACGATGCCGATCCCCGCCAGTACGACGCGCTGGCAATCGCGGGCGGCCGGGCGCCGGAATATCTGCGGCTCGATCCCAAGGTAATCGAAATCGTGCGGCAGTTCGCCGAAGCGGGCAAACCGATCGCCGCGATCTGCCACGCCGCGCAACTGCTGGCCGCCGCCGACGTGATCCGCGGCAAACGAATTTCCGCCTACCCGGCGTGCGCGCCCGAAGTGAAACTGGCGGGCGGCGACTATGCCGACATTCCCGTCGACGCGGCGATCACCGACGCCAACTTCGTCACCGCGCCCGCATGGCCCGCGCATCCCGAGTGGCTGCGCCAGTTCCTCGTGCTGCTCGGCACCCGGATCGAACTCTGATCGAAGTCCAGTCGAAGTCCGATCGAGCCGGATGCCCCCCATCCGGCTTTGATCCGGCCATATTCCGGCTCCGGGCCAAGGCGAGCGCCATGCCCTCATGGCCTTGCGCATTCACCTAAACCGCGCACATTTTGAGAGTAATCCGATAGTTCGCAGCGAAACGGCTTTCTATAGTCAACGGTTGACTTTGGAGTGCCTTTCGATGGAACTGACTGACTGGATCGTCGTGCTCGTCGTCACGTTGATGGCGATCGCTTTTTTCTGCGGGCGCACGCCCGCCAACTGGTCGCGTGAAAACCGCGCGCGGCGTCTGGCCGGCGCGCGCATGCTGGTGCTAGCCGCATGCTCGCTGTGGGCGGCGCTGCTGCTCGCCGCACGTGGCCTGTTCGCGCTGGACGGCGTGCTCGGCTTGCATCCCGCGCCGCTCGAGGCATTGACCGGCGTCATGATCCTGATCGTCTGCGCCTGCTACTGGTTGATTCGCGGCAGCAAGCTGCTCAAACCGCGGCGGCTCTTTAACGCCTGCTGATCACCGGACACCGACGCCGGGTTCGGCATTGGGGGCATTCAGCGCCGCGCCGCCACCAGAACCTTGGCTGTCACGCTCATCCGAGCCCATGCGCGCCTCGCGCACATCACGCATCGCATCAACGCCGCCCGCCTCCAGCGGAACCCGCGGATCGGCAACCGCCTGCGCATTGCGCGGCCGGGCTTCGGGTAGCGACACATAGAACGTCGTGCCCTCCCCCTCTTTCGACTCCACCCAGACACGCCCGCCGTGCCGCTCCACCACGCGCCGCACGAGCGCGAGGCCGATGCCCTCGCCCGCCACCACATTGCCGTGCAGCCGCTGAAACGCATTGAATAGCCGGGGCAATGCGACCACCGGAATCCCCAGCCCGTTATCCCGCACGTAAAAGATCCGCAGCGAATGCACGCCGAGCGGCGGCGGCGTGGTCCCGATTTCGATCCTGCCCTCGCGGGCGGGATCCAGATAATTGACCGCATTGCCGATCAGATTCGCGAACACCTGCTCGAGCGCGGTGGCGTCGCCCCACACCGCCGGCAACTCGTCGACGCTGATCTGCGCGCCGCGCGCCCGGATCGAGCCTTGCATCGCATCGATCACGCGCCGCACGATATCGTGCACCTCGACCTTCTGCTGGCGGTACTCAACGCGGCCGACACGCGACAGCCGCAACAGCGCGTCGATGATATGCGATGCCCGCAGCACGGCCGTTTGCAGATAATGCAACGCCTCGCCGATGTCCTCGTCGACCACCCGTTCGATGCGCTCGCGCGTCCCGGCGCCAAGCGACGACTCGCGCACCGCGACGCGCAATTCGTCGCACGCGCGGATCAATTCCTTCGAAAAGCCCTGCAGATTCACGAGCGGCGCACGCAGATCGTGCGACACGCTGTAAATGAACATCTCGTTCTCCTGGGTCTGCTGCCGCAGGCTCTCGTTGATGCGCGCCAGTTCGGCGGCGCGGCGCGCGAGGTCGGCGTGGAAACGCGCCTGGATGCGCTCCGCCTCGAGCAGGCGCCGGCTGGTTTCATGCAAGGTCAGGTCGAGCCGGGCGATTTCATCGCTGCCTGCTGCGATCGGCGCCAGCGGCTCGTTGCCCGCGAGGCGCCCGGCGTTGTCGGAGAGAACGGCGAGCCGGCCGCGCACGCCGCGCGTGAACAGCCAGACGGCCAGCGCGACGAACAGCAGCGAGCCGAACACGGCGGCGCCCACCAGCATCTGCTGCCGTTCGCGCGCGGCATCGGCGGCGTTCAGGCGCTGCATGTCGAGGCGCCGTTCCTCGCTCTGGAATGCCACCACCTGCTGACGGAAGCGATCGAGCACATCGGATTGAGCGAGGTCGCGAAAGCGCTCCAGCACGTCGGGCCGCCGCCGCGAATGCAGCATGTCCTGCATGCGGTCGGACCACTGGCGATAGGCTTGCACCGATTGACGCAACTGAACCACGCGCGCGACTTGCCGGGGATTGTCCGCGACCAGTTCGGCAAGCTGGTCGATGCGGCGGTCGACGTCCATCCACAGTGCAAGCGGCGTCGCGAAACGGCTGTCGTTTTCCAGCACCGCACCGCGCAGCGCGACGGATTCGCCGAGCACCGGCTCGAGAATCGCGGTGGTCTGCCGCAGCACTTCCTGGCTATGGAGAGCCCAGCGCTCCGCTTGCGCCGAATCGGATTGCGCCTTGACCAGTCCGGACAGCAGCGCCAGTTCGAAAAGCGCCGGAATCGCGATCAGCAGCAGGCCTTTGGTGGTGAGTCTCATGCGTGCGCATCGGAAGTCGGGGGCCGGCAGATCATGCGCGGGGAGCGCACATTATGTCGACGTTTCCAGCGGAAAATAAAGGGGCGCGCCATTTATTGGGCGCAATCGGCCATGGCAACCTGCGCGCACATGTGTTGCGCATCGGGCGGCGGGTATTCGGCAGGCGAGCACTCGAAAATATCGGATGACGCACAATTTCGGAACATGACGCCCAAAATAGAACATGAATGCACCTGTATTGTGCTTAAAGTCGCACAAATCAAAGCCGTTCGTTCCGAGGTCCCGAAGTCGCGCAAGCGCTAGCCACCAATTCCGGTGCGCACCGCACCGAATAGACGCTTCACGCACAACATTGGCCCATTTCTTGCATTCGTTGCCCGCTTTTTTGGCATACGCAGGAAACACCGATGGAAAGTCTTAAAACCGGCACCGACACCCTCTTTCTCTTATTGGGTGCGGCAATGGTGCTGGCCATGCATGCCGGGTTCGCGTTTCTGGAACTCGGTACCGTGCGCAAGAAAAATCAGGTCAACGCGCTGGTCAAGATTCTGGTGGATTTCTCCGTCTCGACAATCGCCTATTTCTTCATCGGCTACACGATCGCATACGGCACGCAGTTCTTCGGCAACGCTCAAACGCTGGCCGCGCATAACGGCTACGAGCTGGTGCGCTTCTTCTTCCTGCTGACCTTTGCCGCGGCGATTCCGGCGATCGTGTCGGGCGGCATCGCGGAGCGTTCCAAATTCAATCCGCAACTCTTCGCCACCTTCGTGCTGGTCGGCTTCATCTACCCGCTCTTCGAAGGGATCGTCTGGAACAACCGCTTCGGCATTCAGAACTGGCTGACCGGCGTGTTCGGCGTGCCGTTCCACGACTTCGCCGGCTCGGTGGTCGTCCATGCGTTCGGCGGCTGGGTCGCGCTGCCGGCCGTGCTGCTGCTGGGCGCGCGTCATGGCCGCTACCATCGCGACGGCGGCATTGCCGCGCATCCGCCGTCGAATATTCCGTTTCTCGCGCTGGGCGCCTGGGTGCTGGCGGTGGGCTGGTTCGGCTTCAACGTGATGAGCGCGCAGACCATCGACAAAATCAGCGGCCTCGTCGCCGTCAATTCGCTGATGGCGATGGTCGGCGGCACGCTGACGGCCTGGCTCGCGGGCCGCAACGATCCCGGCTTCACGTACAACGGCCCGCTCGCCGGGCTGGTCGCCGTGTGCGCCGGCTCCGATCTGATGCATCCGCTCGGCGCGCTGCTGACGGGCGGCATCGCGGGCGTGCTGTTCGTCTTTATGTTCACCTGTGTGCAGAATCGCTGGCGCATCGACGATGTGCTCGGCGTCTGGCCGTTGCACGGCTTGTGCGGCGCGTGGGGCGGCATTGCGGCGGGCATCTTCGGCTTGCCTGCGCTGGGCGGCATCGGCGGGGTGTCGTTCGGGGCGCAACTGGTGGGGACGTTGGGCGGCATCGCGGTGGCGGCGCTCGGCGGCACGCTCGTGTACGGCGCGATTCGCCTGACGGTGGGCCTGCGGCTCGACCAGGAGGACGAATACAACGGCGCGGACCTGTCGATCCACAGAATTTCGGCGACGCCGGAGCGCGAGAGCGTCGGCTGACGCGTTCGCCGCGCGGCAGCCTTCGACGGTTCAGTGGCGAGCAAGGCCCGAGGATGCGCCGGCGCTTGCCGCGCGAGCCGCTCCTAGCGGGACGATGAATCCACCGCGTCCGCGTTGCCGCCGACGATGCCGAATTCGATCGGACAACGCGTATAAAACACCGGCACGCTGCCTTGCCGCACGGCGGCGAGCAGCGTTTCGGCTTCCCCTTCGGTGACGGCGAAAATCACCTGCACCGGCTGATCCGCCAATTCGAAGAAACGCGCCGCGTGACGCGCGCCGGCGTGACCAATGCCTTCGGCGGCCGCCACGACGGTCGCGCCGCGAATGCCGGCCTGTTTGGCAACCGACAATAGCCATTCCACGACCGGCTCATGATCATGACGCCGGTTCTGCTCGGTATAAAACGTCAGCTGGTAGCCTTTCTTCATATCGGCCGTCCTTGTTGAAGCCTGGCGGGCCCGCACTCGACGTCGGCAGGCGCTGACTTCATTCTAGGTCACGCCCACGTGATGCCCGCAACGCTATCCAACGACCCGCGCGACTACCCCGCGCCGCCGCCCCGACCTGTCCCCACATGCGCTAGCCAGTGTTAGACTTGCGCGCTGGAAATGGCATTCTCCCTTAACCGCCGTGGCGGCTGATGATGCCTGCTTCGCCCGGGTGACCGCGGACGCGGCAGCGCGTCTCCCGCTCAGCCCGGTTTGTCGACCTTCCGGTTTTGCCAGGCCTCTTCCCATGTATTGGTCCATTCTCGCGGTCGCCGTCGGCGGCGCGCTCGGCTCGCTGTTCCGCTGGTTTCTCGGCATCCGCCTGAACGGCTTGTTCGTCAGCTTGCCGCTCGGCACGTTCGCCGCCAATGTGATCGCCGGCTACATCATCGGCGTGGCGGTCGCGGGCTTCGCGCGGGCGCCGCACATCGCGCCGGAATGGCGGCTCTTCGTCATCACCGGGATGATGGGCGGACTCTCGACCTTCTCCACTTTTTCAGCCGAAGTCGTGCAGCGCCTGCAGGATGGCCGGCTCGGCTGGGCCGCGGGCGAGATCGTGATTCACGTGGGCGCGTCGCTCGTCATGACCGTGCTTGGTATCGCCACGGTCTCGTTGCTGTCGCGCTGAGAACGCCGCGGCGTGCCCCGTCACACGCCGAATGGGAACGTATCGGGCGTGCCTTCGCGCATCGGCGTCGGAAGCGGTTCAACGGCGCTGGTGCGATCGACCCAGACATAAGCGTCGAACTGATCGGCGAGCGACGCTTGCGCATAGTGGCTATAACGCTCGGTGTCCGGCCGATAGATCACGCCGATGAAACGTTCCAGCAGCGGTTCGCTCAAGCGCGCCCGCAACGCGTCGTGCACACCGGGGCGCAGGTCCAGCAGAAAGCGCGGCTGCCCCGCGCGGTGCATCCAGTATTCATAGCTGTCATCCAGCGCCGGACGCACTTCCTTCACCTCCATCGGACCATCCCAGTCGCTTGCGGCGGCGACGGTGCCCGCGTGCGTGCCGAAGCCGATCAGCGCCGCCTCGTCGCCGAAGTACTCGCGGCATAACTGCCCGACGTTGATCTCTCGCGAGATGCGCCCCATCTCGGTCGCGCTGGCGTCGCCGATATGCGAGTTGTGCGCCCACACCACCGCGCGCGCGTGCGGGCCGCGCGCGTCGAGCGTATGGCGCAGCGTCTCGAACATATGCGTGTCGCGCAGGTTCCAACTGTGCGCGCCGCCGTAATACATGGCGCGGTAGTAGCGCTCGGCCGACGCGACGAGGCGCGCGTTCTGCGACGCGTCGAAGAAAGTCTCGCCGTCATGCTCCGCGTAGTCGAGCCGGTTTCTCAGCAGGTCCTGCAATTGAGCGACGACGTGTTGCTCGCATTGCGCATAGCCGCCCTCGAGCGCCGCGCGTCCGTACACGGCCGGGTCCTTCTGCCACGGACCGAAGCACCCATAGCGCTCGCGAGCAATGCGGGCCGCGGCGGGATCGACGGAGTCGAGATAGCGCAGCACCGCGTCGATCGACTCGGAGAGGCTATAGATATCGAGCCCATAAAGACGCGCCTGACGCTCCTGCGGCAGAGTGGCGTTATGGCCGCGCAGCCAGTCGGTGAACGCCTTCACGTCGGTGTTGCGCCACATCCACGTCGGGAAACGCCGGAACGGCGCTTCCCGACCGCTGGCGGGCGGCCGATTCCGCACGTGCCGGTCGAGCGCCGCCGCGTCGGGCCAATCGGCTTCCAGCGCGACGATCGAGAAGCCATGCTCCTCGATCAGCCGCCGCGTGATGGCCGCGCGCAAACGATAGAACTCGGCAGTGCCGTGGCTCGCCTCCCCGAGCAGGACCACGCGCCGCGCGGCGAAGCGGTCGGTGAAATACTCCAGTATCGCGGACTCGAAGTCCGTGAACGGCTCGGCGGCGGCGCGGATCGCCGCGGCCAGATCATCCGGCGCACGAGCGTGTTGCGTCGGACTGTCGGCGACGGCCGGCGGATCGAGCATCACGTCTTCGGCCGGCCAGCCGTCGTCGCCGATGAGCGGCACGAACATCACCGCGCCGAGCGTCCGTTCGTCGTAGTCGTGTTCCGTGCGGCGCACGACTTTCACGAGCCGCTGATGGTATCGCTCGTGACCCACGGGCATGATGAGCCGTCCGCCGAGCGCGAGTTGCTCGCGCCACGCCCGCGGCACGTGCGGACCGCCGGCGGACGCGAAGATCGCGTCATACGGCGCGCCTTCCGGCAAACCGTGCGTGCCGTCTCCGGTATGCACCGTGACGTTGTCGATGCCGAGGCGCGCGAGCGTTTCGCGCGCGGACTGCGCGAGCGCCGCGTGGCGCTCCACCGTGTCGACATGCGCGGCGATGGCGGCGGCGATGGCGGCGGCGTAACCCGATCCGGTGCCGATCTCCAGAACCCGGTCACCGGGGCGCAACTGCGCCGCCTCGATCATGCGCGCGACGATGTAGGGCTGCGAGATGGTCTGCTGCTCGGCGATCGGCAACGGTGTGTCGTCGTAAGCGAATTCGCGCAGATGCGCGGGCACGAACTCTTCTCGCGGCACGCGCCGCATCGCGGCCAGCACGTTCGGGTCGCCGATGGAGCGCCCGGCGATCTGACGCTCGACCATCAACTCGCGTGCCTCGGGCAAGTTGGTCATGGCTGCTCCTTGACGCTACGCCTCCCGCATTTCATAACAGGTCGCGAAGCTTGTAGTACCACATGCCGAGGACAAGGCCGGGTGCGCGCAGCATCGCGCCGCCCGGAAACCGACGATGGCGGATGCGGTTGAACACCTCGAACCGCGAGGTTTCTCCCGCGATGCTGTCGGCCATCAGTTTGCCGGCCATGCCCGCGAACACCGGGCCATGACCCGAGAAGCCTTGCACGTAGTAGATGTTGTTGCCGAGCCGCCCGAGGTCGGGCGCGCGGTTCATGGTGATGTCGACGAACCCGCCCCACGCGAATTCCACGCCGAGATCTCCTGTTTGCGGAAACACGTCGGTCATGCGCACGCGCATGCGCTCGACGAGATTGCGCGGCGCCTTGGCGCTATACGTTTCGCCCGCGCCGAACAGCAACCGATGGTCGGCGCTGAGCCTGAAGTAATCCAGGACGAGGTTATTGTCCGACGCCGCCGCCCGGCCCGGCATCAACGCATCGGCACGGGCCTGTCCCATCGGTTCGGTGGCGACCATATAGGTGCCGACCGGCATGATGCGGCCTCTCAGTTCGGGCGCCAGTTCGTCGCCGAACTCGCCCAGATAGACATTGCCGGCGAGCACCACGTAACGGCAGCGCACCTCTCCCTCGGCGGTCTTGACGACCGGCTCCCGCCCTCGCTCCAGCCGGAATGCGGCGGTGTTTTCGAATAGCCGCACGCCGGCGCGGCGCGCGGCGGCGGCCAGTCCGAGGCAGTACTTCAACGGATGCAAATGGCCCGAGCCGGCATCGTAGGCGCCCGAAACAAAGCGATCGCTATTCAGATGTCCGGCGATCTGCGCGCGATCGAGCCATTGCAGCGGGTAATCGTAGACACGCGCCATGTGCTCCACCCAACGGCGCAGCGCCTCCGACTTGCGCTTGCGCAACGCGAGCGTCAGGTAGCCCGAGATGTAGTCGCAATCGATGCCGTAGTCGCCGATGCGCTGCCTGAGCAGGCGCATGCCGTCGATCGACGCGTCCCACGCGGCCCGCGCCACTTCGCGCGGACACTGCTTTTCGATCGCATGCTCGCCTTCCGCGCCGAAGCCCACGAGCGCCTGGCCGCCGTTTCTTCCCGATGCGCCCCAGCCGATGCGATGGGCTTCGAGCAGCGCAACCGTGTAACCCATTCTGGCGAGTTCCAGCGCACAGGAGAGGCCCGCATAGCCCGCGCCGATCACACACACGTCCACCGCCATAGATTCCTGGAGCGGCGCGCAGAGCGGCGCGCGAACCACGCTCGCCTCGTAGTACGACTTCTCCAGAACGCCCAGCTCTTTTTGCAGTAATCCGGCCATCAAGGCGCCTCCTCGCGCGCTCGCAGTCAGGCAACCCGTCAGGCAACCCGTATGTTGAGGAACTGCCACGGGTCGCTATCGTCCCGTGGCTCTTCGTAGAGCCGCGAATGCTGCGTGAGCGGCGTCCATTTGTCGTAGACGCCGACGACCTCGCCAAGATACGGGCGCGCGACGCGCATGACGGTTTCATAGTCGATGTCGTCGGGCTCGATCACCCCCGCTCGAGGGTTGGACAGCGCCCACACGATGCCGCCGAGAAT
This sequence comes from Paraburkholderia sp. 22099, assembly GCF_052045835.1. Taxonomy (NCBI): domain Bacteria; kingdom Pseudomonadati; phylum Pseudomonadota; class Betaproteobacteria; order Burkholderiales; family Burkholderiaceae; genus Paraburkholderia; species Paraburkholderia sp. 22099. The sequence goes on from NZ_JBQEPU010000005.1 coordinate 29,909, forward strand.
GCCGGCCACCACCTGAAGACTCGTCGCCGTGTTATGCGGCGCGATGCGGCGTGTTTCCTCGGTGCCGAGCTGCGAGCCGAACCAGTAAGCGCCGCGCTCGTTGCCCATCAGCAGAACGCCGAGTTCGTCGATGCCCTCGGTGATCTCCTCGCGCAAGATCCGCTCGCGTTCCTGCGGCACCCATCCGCGGCCGGCGAGTTCGTCGATTGAAAGCACCGCGTCGTCGCAAGGTCGATACGCGTAATGGACGGTCGGCCGATAGACGACCTCGCCGTTTTCCCTGAGCGTGAGATGGTCCGCGATCGAGATGGACTCGCCGTGCGTGATCAGAAAGCCGTGATACGGTCCGCCCAACGGCGTCCAGCTACGTACCCGGGTGGCGAGGCCCGGGCGCGTCAGATAGATTGCCGCGTCCGAGCCGAAGCCGTGCTGGCACGCGTCGGCGGGCCAATGCCGTTCGTGCGTGCCCCAGCCGAGTTCGGCCGGCTGCAAGCCTTCTTCGATGAAGGCCTGCACGGACCACGTGTTGACGAACTCATTCGGCGCTTTCCTCGCCGCCGCGATCTGTGTGTCGTGTTCGGCGATGTGGATCGCCCGGATGTCGAGCCGCTGCGCGAGCGTTGCCCAGTCCTCGAAACTCGCGAGCCGTCCCACCGGCATATTGCTGTCCGTCGCCATGTTGACCAGCGCCTGCTTGACGAGTGACGAGATCAGTCCGGGATTGGCGCCTTGCGTCAAAATGGCCGTGGGTCCGTCGCGCTTGTCGAGGCGGAATGCGAGCACGGCTTCTCGCAACGCATAGTTACTGCGGCGCGACGGCGGCCCCTTCTGGCTCGCGCCGCCTCCGCTCCATGGTTCGATCGAGGTATCGAGGTACAGTGCGCCGCATTCCCAGCAATACCGCACGAGCGCTTCGCTGGACACGTTCACGGAGAGATTCAGCAGAAAGTCGCCTTCGCCGACGAGCGGTTGAAGCACGGTCCCGTAGTTTTCCTCGGTCAGCGCCTCCTGCACGATCGCCACGCCGTACTCCTGCGCGATGGCGATGTCGTCGGTGGGCAGGCAGAGCACGGTCACCGCGCCGTACTCCTGCGCGATGGCGATGTCGTCGGTGGGCAGGCAGAGCACGGTCACCGCGCCGGGGTCCATGTCGATGTGCCGCAGCAGCAGCGGCAGCGACGAACTCGCGATACATCCGAAGCCCACGATCAGCATCCGGCCGTCGAGTCGCGCATGTTTCGTGTCGAAAGAAGAGGCGTTGTTCATGGCGCGTGGCAAACCGTTGAGCATGACACCCCGGTCGCAGCAATGCGCGTGCCGCCACGCGGACAGTGTCGCTATCCCACGCCGTCGCGAACCTCCGCTGACGGCCCGCGCGCGCTCGGATCGATAGCCGCGTCGGCAACATTTACATGGCTTGCATGCCGAACCATTCGGTGGCGGCACAGGCGGCAAAGGCGGTGTTTCCACTACTCAAGAAACGTCCTGCTCACGCCGTTAATGCAGACAGTAGCCGTCCATTGGAATAGGCCCGGAGACTCCATAGCACGGCCCCAGCATGCCAGCCGATACACCCTTTCTCAAATCCGTTCTCGCGACTCCGACGGCGGCCGATTGCCCCGTGACGACGGGCGTGCGCATCTCGCTGCTCTCGTCCATCTTCGCGGATCGGCGCTCGCTTTTCATGTCCGGCTTCGCCACCGCCTTCGTCGCGCTGGTCGCGTTCGCGCGCTTGCATGAGGCGTGGACGTTGGCCTGGCTCATCGGCGACGCGTGCGTTCTCGCCGCCCGGCTGACCATCGCTCAGGCGCTCGTCTCGCAGCGAGCTTCCGCGCTCGCGCATCTGCGCCGGCCGCTGACGTTCTACGTGCCGCTTTCGCTGCTGGCTTCCGCGTTCCTCGGCGGCGGCACGATGCTTTGCGTGATGTCGGGAGACGCGGCGCTCGCCTCGCTCGCCATCATGGTGACGGCCGGCATTCTCGGCGGCATCGCATCGAAAAACGCGGCCATACCGCGCCTTGCGATTTCGCAGATCTGTCTCGGCGCATTGCCGATCGGCATTGGCGCATTGCTCGCGCCATCGCGCGATTACTGGATTCTCGTACCGCCGCTTTTCATCTTCAGCACCGCGATGGCGTCGATTGTCCGGCGTCACTACTTTTCGCTCAGCGCATTGATGACCGCCGAGGAAAATCACGCGCAACTCGCCGCCCGCTTCGATGCCGCGCTCACGCACATGCCGCACGGCCTGTGCACCATCGACGAAGCGGGCAAAGTCATCATCGCCAACGGCCGCACAGCCGAACTGTTCGGCGCGAAGGGGGACGCGCTGCTGCTCAATGTGCCGTTTCCCGATTTCCTCTGGTACGTCGGCGTAAAAAAACTGGGCGAGCCGCGCGCACGACAATGGGTGGACGAATCGCGCGCGTGGCTGTCGGAAGGGCGCGGCCCGCTCGAACTCGATCTCGGCAATGGACGGAAGCTCGAGATGTCCCGCAACGTGGTGCCGGACGGCAGCGCCGTCATCATTATCGAAGACGTCACGGAGCGGCGGCGAGCCGAGGCGGAAATCCTGCATTGGGCCAGTCACGACCCGCTCACCGGCTTGTCCAACCGCCGCCGCCTGCGTGAGCAACTGGAGCAGATGTTGCTGCGGCAGACGAGCGGCGCCCATCGTGCGTCGGCGGTGATGTATCTGGATCTGGACGGCTTCAAGTGCATCAACGACAACCTCGGCCACCATGCCGGCGACGAAGTGCTGAAGGCCGTGGCGCATCGGCTCGAAAAAGGCTTGCGGCACGGCGAGACGGTGGCGCGGCTCGGCGGCGATGAATTTGCGATCGTCATCGAACGTACGACGCCCGCCGCGTGCGCCGCGCTTGCGCGGCGACTCATCGAGCAATTGTCGAGACCGTATCCGCTATCGTCCGGCGGAACGGTGACCATCGGCGCCAGCGTCGGCATCGCGCTCACCGTCGACGGCGAGACGCTCGAATCGCTGCTGGAGCGCGCCGATACCGGGCTGTATGAAGCCAAGGCCGCGGGGAAAGGCACCTTCCGTTTCGCCGCGGCGAGCAGCGTGGAAGCGCTCGACGAGAGCGCTCCCGGCGCGCCGTTGCGGATGCAGGAGTAGCGACGTCATGCCGCGATGCCGGCGGCGAGCGGAACGCGCGGATTTTCCGCGCGGCGTTCGCGTGTCGCATGTCGCGTGAAAATCGTTGGCTCATGGAGCGGGCCCGGAGATTGCCGCCCACGCATAAGCTGCATGACAAGCCGCACTGACGCGGCTGGCTACGAGGAGCGAGGCGAATGGAACAGCTACCGTTCTTCACCATCGGTCATTCGACGCGGCCGCTGCCTGAATTCATCGCCCTGCTGGAAGCATCGCGGATTCAGACCTTGGCCGACGTGCGGAGCATTCCGCGTTCCCGCACGAATCCGCAGTTCAACCAGGACAGCTTGCCGCAGGCGCTCGCGCATGCCGGCATCGACTACGTGCACCTCGTCCGGCTCGGCGGCCGGCGCGGCCGCACGAAAGCGGAGGGCGCGTCGCCGAACGCTTACTGGACGCATCCGGCCTTTCGCAACTACGCGGATTACGCGATGAGCGAGGCGTTCCAGGCGGGTCTCGCGGAATTGCTCGAACTGGGGCATCGGCGACGCACGGCGATCATGTGTTCGGAAGCGGTCTGGTGGCGGTGCCATCGTCGCATCATCACCGATTACCTGTTGCTGCACGGCGAGACGGTCGAGCACATCATGGACGCGCGGCATACGAGCCCCGCGACGATGACGCCGGGAGCATCGCCGCAGCCGGGCTTGATACTGCATTATCCGCAGGCACCGGATTAGCGATCCGGGGACGTGTGTGTGGTCATGCGCCGCGCCGGCTTGAAATTTTCGTCACAGGGTTCTAACCTGGAATTCGCTCGGGCAGACGACTCGTGTCACGCGCCGAGCGCGTCGCGGCATCTCGGCATCGCGGCGCGTGATCGCGGCTGTCGATTGCCGTCACGCGGTTTGGCAACCGCTCTCCGGGCCGTTAGCTCAGCTGGTAGAGCAGCGGACTTTTAATCCGTTGGTCGGCGGTTCGAATCCGCCACGGCCTACCAAAGAAAGAGAATGAAAAACAACATTTAGCTCAACACTGGAAAGCCACTTACTTCACCGTGGGTAGCTTTACGGTGTGGCTGAATCTTGCCGAATCTTGCGGAATTCACGCTTGTGCGCATTAAGCGCGCGGCACGCTGATTGCTCAACCTCATGGTCAAGCAGACGGCGGTCGTCTGCGTCGACATTCCAGTTCAATCAAGGAGGAACGGATGATGAACAAGGCAACCAGCATATTGATCGCGACCGTCACCGCACTCGCGCTGTCGGGCGGCGCTTATGCACAGGCGGGCGGAGGCTCGAGCGGCGACGGTACGTCAGGCAGCACGGATGGCCCGGCGAACCTGGTGAACGGTGCAACGAGCGGCTACGGCACGCCAGGCGCCACCGGTTCGGACAGCGGGAACGTCGCCGGGTCGCCGAACTCGGGTTTGCCGAGTAGCACGAACAGCTCGAAGTCCGGCACCAGCGCGCCCAAGAGCAACAACACGCTGGCGACCCCGAGCACCAAGTCGCCGGCCGCCGGCCAATAACGCCGGAACACGGCATTCACCGCGCCGGCCGCTCGGCCGGTACGCCGGCGGAAGCAAGGAGTTCGTTCTCGACCAGATCAAACTTCAGCGGTGCGTCCGCGGAAAGGTGCTTTCTCTGCACGACGCGCCGCCACGTTCCATTCGCGTCCGGCTCACGATAAAACGCCACCACCGCCACGTACTGCGTGTCGCGCCGCATCGGCTGCGACACGCATGCGGCCGCGCCGGGGTTGACCACCGTCGCGATGCTCGCTTGCAGGTCCTCGGCGAGCACGGTCTGGTCGTCCTTCAGCAGATCGTCGTATGACGCGGCATCGAAGCGCTTGCGGTCCTTGAACTGGTACACCCTGACCGCGACCGAATACGGCCGGTTCGCGTCGTCGGGATTCAGAGCGGCGCCGAGGCTGACCGGAGAAGCCGGAGAACACAGCACCCTATCGACCGCGAGAATCCACCAAGCGACGCTCAATTCGCGTGGATGAATCACGCCAAAAAAAAGGCGTCACGTTTCCGTGACGCCTTAAAAAGTTCTAGCCATTCCGAGGGCCGTGCTAGAACCTGAGAGACGGCATTCGAAAGTTCGGCCGGCGAGGCTGCGCCCTGAACGGCGCGCAACACGTGGACTCGAGCACTTAGCTCAAGCGCCTAAGCGCGGACTGTTACCGTGGACTGTGGAAAGGCACTCGACCAGACACTACGCGGACCACGGTAGGTATCGGGAGATTTCAAACGCAAGGACCCGAACCCGTCTTTCGAAATGAGGTTCCATTTTTTATGGTTATGCTGACTAAGTCAAGCAAAATCTAAACACACGCGATCCGTTCCGGCAAAATGTTCCGATACAATAAATGTTCGGAGAAATAAGAACGCAATGCCCCAACATGGGGCTGTTCCAAGGCCTTGGCGGGTGAGTCGCCGGCGAGCCGGCGCGTAAAGAAACTGAAATATAGTTCCAAAAAAACCATGAACCGACCCACGTCCTCCCGAATCGCCGCCGACCAGGCCAAAGAAAAAGACGGTCCCGGCGAGGAAGTCACCGCGCTGGCACGCGGCCTCACCGTGCTGCGCTCCGTCGCCGCCGCCGACGCCCCGCTCAGCAATCGCGAACTGACCGAGATCACCGGAATTCCCAAGCCCACCGTCTCGCGCATCACCGCCACGCTGGTCAGCGCGGGCTTTCTGTTCCGCTTGCCCGACAGCGAGCGCTTCGTGCTGACGTCGTCGGTGCTGGAGTTGAGCAACGGCTTTCTGCGCAACTTCGACATTCGGGCGCGCGCGCGGCCGTTCCTGATCGAACTCGCCGAACGGACCGCGCTCTCGGTGCATCTGGCCGTGCGCGACCGTCTCGACATGGTGGTGATCGACGCGATCCGGCCGCGCTCGGCGGTGCTGGTGTCGCGCCTCGAGATCGGCTCGCGCATGAACCTGAGCCGCACCGCCATCGGCCGCGCCTATCTGGCGGCGCTCGCGGAGCCTGAGCGCGAAAAGCTGCTGATCGGCCTGCAAGCCGCGGAAGGCGACGACTGGGGTCACGTCGGCAGCCGGCTCGAAAGCGCATTGCAAGAAACCATCGAGCAAGGTTTCGCGATCGCCACCGGCGAGTGGCACGACGGCCTCAACGCCATCGCCTTGGGCTTCATCGGACCGTCGGGCGAACGCTATGCGGTCAACTGCGGCGGCTCCGCCGACCAGTGCCCGCGCGATTGGTTGATTTCGCGCGCGGCGCCGGCCCTGCTCGAATGCGTCTCCAGGATCGTTCTGGAAATCGGCGGCACGCCGGGGCGCCGACTCGACAACTGAGACGCCCAAGGGCTCGCCGGTCGGCGGCCATCGGCAACCAGACGTCCTGTAACCCTCGTAACCAAAAGAAAAATACACGGGTGGACTGTTACAGAGCCCGCGACGTAGGATCATGCATTCCCGTCGCGGACGCTCGCCCTGGCTCGTTGCCACTGCGTCGACATTGCATCGGCATTGTTTGATAGCGCACCGGGCGATCCGTCGTGATGCCACGTTGGGTTAGCATCTCTGTCCCGCGCCTCGGGTAGCATCGCGCTGAACACGCGCAGCGCCCGCACTGTCGAAACCGCCTGTTACGCCGCGCGAGCCGGGCCGCCGAACTGTCCCGGCGGCTTGTATGCGAGCGGCTCACATCAAAAGCCAGCCACCTGACGAACCGATGGACGAACAACAAAAGCATTCGGAAACCACACGCCCCGCCGCCCCGGCTTCGCCACCGTCCGCGAGCGGCGCGCCCGGCGCGGTAAAGCGCCACCGCGGCCGCAACCTCGCGCTGCTGGTCGCGGCGCTCGTCATTCTCGGGGTCGTGCTGTGGCGCTGGCATCCGTGGGGCGGCCCCGGCGGCGGCGCAAGCGGCGCTTCCAGTGCAAGCGGCGGGAGCGGCGTAAGCGGTGTAAGCGGCGGCCGCGCGGGCCGCGGCGGGCCCGGCGGCATGGCCAACATGCCGCAGCCCGTGCACGTCGCAACGGTGACGCAAGGCGAGATGCCGGTGGTCTTGACGGCGCTCGGCACGGTCACGCCGCTTGCCAGCGTCACGGTGCTGCCGCAGTTGAGCGGCGTGCTGCAAGACGTGTATTTCAAGGAAGGCCAGATGGTCAAGAAGGGCGACGTACTTGCCCAGATCGACCCGCGCCCCTACCAGATCTCGCTCGACAACGCGCAAGGCACGCTCGCGCGCGACGAGGCCTTGCTGCAAACCGCCCGGCTCGATCTGAAGCGCTATCAGACGCTGCTCGCGCAAGACTCGATCGCGAGCCAGCAGGTCGACACGCAGGCCTCGCTCGTGCGCCAATACGAGGGCACCGTGAAGTCCGACAAGGCGAACATCGACACCTACAAGCTCGACCTCGCCTACGCGCGCATCACCGCGCCGGTGTCGGGGCGCGTCGGCCTGCGCCAGGTCGATCCCGGCAATTACGTCACGCCGAGCCTGACCAACGGCATCGTCGTGATCACGCAGTTGCAGCCGATCAGCGTGATCTTCACCACCTCCGAAGACAACCTTCAGCAGATCCTCCAGCAAACGCAAACCGGCGCGAAGCTTTCGGTCACCGCCTACGACCGCAGCAACACCACCTCGCTCGAAGGCGGCACGCTCGAAACGCTGGACAACCAGATCGACACCACCACGGGCACGGTCAAGCTGCGCGCAGTGTTCCAGAACACGAAGAGCCTGCTGTTCCCGAATCAGTTCGTGAATACGCGTCTGCTCGTCAATACGATCAAGGACGCGGTGATCGTGCCGACGCCGGCCGTGCTCAACGGCTCGATGGGACAGTTCGTGTATGTCGTGAAGCCGGACAACACGGTGAGCGTGCGGCCCGTCAAGGTCGGCCCGGTGGACGGCGAGCGCACCAGCATCAAATCCGGTCTGCAAGTCGGCGAGCGCGTGGTGATCGACGGTTCCGACCGGCTCAAGGAAGGCGCGAAGATCACGATTCCAGCCGAAAAGCCGCGCGGCGCATCGGGCGCGCATGGCGCAAGCGGCGCGGCCTTCGCGTCGGGCGCATCCGGCGCACGCGCGCATCGCGGCAAACACGCGGCGCAAGCCTCGCAATAAAGTAAAGGCACGGCCATTACCGCATGAATCCATCCCGAGCCTTTATTCTGCGTCCTGTCGGCACCGCGCTTCTGATGGCGGCGATCATGCTGGTGGGTCTCGTCGCGCTGCGCTTCCTGCCGCTCTCCGCGCTGCCCGAGGTCGACTATCCGACCATCCAGGTGCAGACGTTCTATCCGGGCGCGAGCCCGGACGTGATGACCTCGTCGGTCACCGCGCCGCTCGAGCGGCAGTTCGGACAGATGCCGTCGCTGAACCAGATGTCGTCGCAAAGCTCGGCCGGCTCGTCGATCATCACGCTGCAGTTCAGCCTCGACCTGCCGCTCGACATCGCCGAGCAGGAAGTGCAGGCGGCGATCAACGCAGCCGGCAACCTGCTGCCCTCCGACCTGCCCGCGCCGCCGATCTACGCGAAGGTCAATCCGGCCGACGCGCCGATCCTCACGCTCGCGATCACGTCGAAAACGCTGCCGTTGACCCAGGTGCAGGACCTGGCCGACACGCGCCTCGCCCAGAAAATCTCGCAGGTGGCGGGCGTGGGTCTCGTGAGCCTGTCGGGCGGCCAGCGCCCCGCCGTGCGAATCCAGGCGAATCCGCGCGCGCTCGCCGCATACGGCCTGAATCTGGACGATCTGCGCACCACGATCTCGAACCTGAACGTCAACACGCCGAAGGGCAATTTCGACGGCCCCACGCGCAACTACACGATCAACGCAAACGACCAGTTGACCGACGCCGAGGCCTACAAAAGCGCGGTGATCGCGTACAAGAATGGCCGCGCGGTGATGCTGACCGACGTCGCCACCATCGTGCAAGGCCCCGAGAACACCAAGCTCGGCGCATGGGTCGACAACACGCCGGCGATCATCCTGAACGTGCAGCGCCAGCCGGGCGCAAACGTGATTCAGGTGGTGGACAGCATCAAGAAGCTGTTGCCGCAGTTGCAGCAGTCGCTGCCCGCCGCGCTCGAGGTGCGGATCGTCACCGACCGCACCACCACCATCCGCGCCTCGGTGCGCGACGTGCAGTTCGAACTGGCGATGTCGGTGGTGCTGGTAGTGCTGGTGATGTATCTGTTCCTTGCCAACGTCTATGCGACCATCATTCCGAGCTTGTCGGTGCCGCTGTCGCTGATCGGCACGCTCGCCGTGATGTACCTGTGCGGCTTCTCGCTTGATAACTTGTCGCTCATGGCCTTGACCATCGCGACGGGCTTCGTGGTCGACGACGCGATCGTGATGATCGAGAACATCGCGCGCTACGTGGAGCAAGGCGAATCGCCGTTGGAAGCGGCGCTGAAAGGCTCGAAACAGATCGGCTTCACGATCATCTCGCTGACGGTTTCCCTCATCGCCGTGCTGATTCCGCTGCTCTTCATGGGCGACGTGGTCGGCCGCCTGTTCCACGAATTCGCGATCACGCTCGCCGTGACCATCGTGATCTCGGCCATCGTGTCGCTCACGCTGGTGCCGATGATGTGCGCGAAGCTCCTGCGCCACTCGCCGCCGCCTGAGAGCCACCGCTTCGAAGCGCGGGCGCACCGCTTCATCGACTGGGTGATCGCCCGTTACGCGGTCGCGCTCACATGGGTGCTGAACCGGCAGCGCTCCACGCTGGTCGTCGCGATTCTCACGCTGGTGCTGACCGGCGTGCTGTACGTGTTCATTCCGAAGGGCTTCTTTCCCGTGCAGGACACCGGTGTGATCCAGGCGATCACGCAGGCGCCGCAGTCGGTGTCGTATGCGTCGATGGCCGAGCGCCAGCAGGAACTCGCCGCGCAGATTCTCAAGAACCCGGACGTGCAAAGCCTCACCTCGTTCATCGGCGTGGACGGCAGCAATATCACGCTGAACAGCGGCCGCATGCTGATCAACCTGAAGCCGCGCGACGACCGCGACAACACCGCGAGCGAGGTGATTCGCCAGTTGCAGCGGGACGTGGCGCATATTCCGGGCGCGTCGCTGTACATGCAGCCGGTGCAGGACCTGACCATCGACTCGACGGTCAGCCCGACGCAGTACCAGTTCATGCTGACCGATCCGAACATCGGCGAATTCACGACGTGGGTGCCGAAGCTCGTCGAGCGGTTGAGGCAGTCGCCGGAACTCGCCGACGTCGCCACCGACTTGCAGGACAACGGCCAGTCGGTCTACGTCGAAATCGACCGCGCCACCGCGTCGCGCTACGGCATCACGCCGGCCACCGTGGATAGCGCGCTGTACGACGCGTTCGGCCAGCGCATCGTCTCCACCATCTTCACGCAGTCGAACCAGTACCGCGTGATCCTGGAAGCGCAGCCGCAGATGCAGCACTACACCGAGTCGCTGAACTCGATCTATCTGCCCTCTTCGACGGCGACGGGCGGCCAGGTGCCGCTGTCGGCGATCGCGCGGTTCATCGAAAAGCCCGCGCCGCTGCTGGTCACGCACCTGAGCCAGTTCCCGGCCACCACCGTCTCGTTCAATCTCGCGCCGGGTTCGTCGCTCGGCGCGGCCGTGAAGGCGATCGAGCAGGCGCAGAAAGACATCGGCTTGCCGGCCTCGTTCCAGACGCGCTACCAGGGCGCGGCGCTGGCGTTCCAGGCGTCGCTGTCGAACGAACTGTTCCTGATCCTCGCCGCGATCGTCACGATGTATATCGTGCTCGGCGTGCTGTACGAGAGCTTCATTCACCCGATCACGATTCTGTCGACGCTGCCCTCGGCCGGCGTCGGCGCGCTGCTCGCGCTGCTGATCACCGGGCACGATCTGGACATCATCGGCATCATCGGTATCGTGCTGCTGATCGGCATCGTGAAGAAGAACGCGATCATGATGATCGACTTCGCGCTCTACGCCGAGCGCGAGGAAGGCAAGGCGCCGCGCGAGGCGATTTACCAGGCGTGCCTGCTGCGCTTCAGGCCGATTCTGATGACCACGCTCGCCGCGCTGCTCGGCGCGCTGCCGCTGATGCTCGGCACGGGCGCCGGTTCGGAGTTGCGCCGGCCACTCGGCATCGCGATCGCCGGCGGCCTGATCGTCAGCCAGTTGCTGACGCTGTTCACCACGCCGGTGATCTACCTCGGCTTCGACGCGCTCGCACGCCGCATGCGCGAGCGCTTCAATCGCGGCAAGCCTGTGCCGCCCGCCACCGACGCGGGAAGCTGACCGATGAACCTGTCGCGTCCGTTTATCTCGCGCCCGGTCGCCACCACGCTGCTCGCGATCGGCATCGCGCTGGCCGGTATTTTCGCGTTCACCCAACTGCCGGTCGCGCCGCTGCCGCAGGTCGATTTTCCGACCATTTCCGTGCAGGCCTCGCTGCCGGGCGCGAGTCCGAACACCGTCGCCACCAGCGTCGCGAGTCCGCTCGAACGGCATCTCGGCTCGATTGCCGACGTCACCGAAATGACCTCGATGAGTTCGGTCGGCTCGACGCGCATCACGATGCAGTTCGGCCTGAACCGCGACATCGACGGCGCCGCGCGCGACGTGCAGGCCGCGATCAACGCCGCGCGCGCCGACCTGCCCACGAGCCTGCGCAGCAACCCGACCTATCACAAGGTCAATCCGGCCGACGCGCCGATCATGATCCTCGCGCTCACGTCGAATACACTGACCGCCGGCCAGTTGTACGACTCCGCCGCCACGGTGCTGCAGCAGTCGCTCTCGCAGGTGGACGGCGTCGGCGAAGTGGACGTGAGCGGCTCGGCCAATCCGGCCGTGCGGGTCGAGCTGGAACCGCAGGCGCTGTTCCACTACGGCATCGGTCTCGAGGACGTGCGCGCGGCGCTCGCCGCGGCCAACGCGAACAGCCCGAAAGGCGCGATCGAGTTCGGCCCGAACCGCGTGCAGATCTACACCAACGACCAGGCGAGCAAGGCGTCGCAATATCGCGACCTCGTGATCGCCTATCGCAACGGCGCGGCCGTGAAGCTCTCCGACGTGGCCGAGGTGGTCGATTCCGTCGAGGATCTGCGCAACCTCGGCCTCTTCAACGGCAAGCGCTCCGTGCTGGTGATCCTGTACCGCCAGCCGGGCGCGAACATCATCGAGACCATCGACCGCGTCAAGGCGATGCTGCCGCAACTGCACGCGTCGCTGCCCGCCGATGTCGACATCACGCCGACCGCCGACCGCTCCACCACGATCCGCGCCTCGCTGAGGGACACCGAACTCACGCTGGTGATCGCGATGGCGCTGGTGGTGATGGTGGTGTTCCTGTTCCTGCGCAACTGGCGCGCCACGTTGATTCCGAGCGTGGCCGTGCCGATCTCGATCATCGGCACGTTCGGCGCGATGTACCTGCTCGGTTTCTCGATCGACAACCTCTCGCTGATGGCGTTGACGATCGCCACCGGCTTCGTGGTCGACGATGCGATCGTGGTGCTGGAGAACATCTCGCGCCATATCGAGAACGGCGTGCCGCGCATGAAGGCCGCGTTCCTCGGCGCGCGCGAAGTCGGCTTCACGGTGATGTCGATCAGCATTTCGCTCGTCGCCGTGTTCCTGCCCATTCTGCTGATGGGCGGCATCGTCGGGCGGCTCTTTCGCGAGTTCGCGCTGACGCTGTCGCTCGCGATCGGCGTGTCGCTGATCGTCTCGCTCACGCTCACGCCGATGATGTGTTCGCGCCTGTTGCGCGAGCCGCACGAGAAAAAGGAAGAAGGCCGCTTCGGCCGCTGGCTGGAACGCGGCTTCGCGTCGATGCTGCGCGGCTATGAGCGCACGCTCGGCTGGGCGCTGCTGCATCCGCGTTTGATCGTCACCGTTCTGCTGTTCACGATCGGCCTGAACATCTGGCTGTACATCATCGTGCCGAAGGGCTTCTTTCCGCAGCAGGACACCGGCCGGATGATCGGCGGCATTCAGGCCGATCAGAGCACCTCGTTCCAGGCCATGAAGGGCAAGTTCGCGCAGATGATGGAGATCGTCGGCAACAACCCGGCGGTGGACAGCGTGGTCGGTTTCACGGGCGGCCGGCAGACCAACGCCGGCTTCATGTACGTCTCGCTCAAACCGAAGAGCGAACGCAAGATTTCCGCCGACCAGGTGATCCAGCAACTGCGCGCGCCGCTCGGCGACGTGGCCGGCGCGCGCACCTTCCTGCAGGCAGTGCAGGACATTCGCGTGGGCGGGCGACAATCGAACGCGCAATACCAGTTCACGCTGCTGGCCGATTCCACGCCCGACCTGTACCTGTGGGGGCCGAAGCTCACCGAGGCGCTGCAGGCGCGCCGCGAACTGGCCGACGTGAATTCCGACCAGCAGCAAGGCGGCCTGGAGGCGATGGTGACGATCGACCGCGCCAGCGCGGCGCGGCTCGGCATCAAGCCGGCGCAGATCGACAACACCTTGTACGACGCGTTCGGCCAGCGCCAGGTGTCGACGATCTACAACCCGCTGAACCAGTACCACGTGGTGATGGAAGTCGCGCCGAAGTACTGGCAGAGCCCGGACATGCTGAAGCAGATCTACATCAGCACGTCGGGCGGCAGCGCGAGCGGCGCGCAGACCACGAACGCGCCGGCGGGCACGGTCACCACGCAGACCACCACTTCGTCGAGTACGAGCACGAGCACCAGCGCGTCGGCGGGCGGCACGGCGGGCACCACTGCATCGAGCGCGGCCACCATCGCCGCCGATTCCGCGCGCAACCAGGCGATCAATTCGATTGCGACGAGCGGCAAGTCGAGTGCTTCGTCGGGCGCGGCGGTGTCGACCTCGAAGGAAACGATGGTGCCGCTGTCGGCGATCGCGAGCTTCGGGCCGGGGAATACGCCGTTGTCGGTGAATCACCAGAGCCAGTTCGTGGCCTCGACGATTTCGTTCAATCTGCCGCCGGGCGTGTCCTTATCGACGGCGACTCAGGCGATCTACGAGACGATGGCGCAGATCGGCATGCCGGCCACGATCCACGGCAGCTTCCAGGGCACGGCGCAGGCGTTCCAGCAGTCGATGTCCGATCAGCCGATCCTGATTCTGGCCGCGCTGGCGGCGGTGTATATCGTGCTGGGGATGCTGTATGAAAGCTATATTCATCCGCTGACGATTCTGTCGACGTTGCCCTCGGCGGGCGTGGGCGCGTTGCTCGCCTTGCTGCTGTTCAAGACCGAGTTCAGCATCATCGCGCTCATTGGGGTGATCCTGCTGATTGGCATCGTGAAGAAGAACGCGATCATGATGGTGGACTTCGCGATCGAAGCATCGCGGCAAGGGCTGTCCTCGCGCGATGCGATTTTTCAGGCTTGTTTGCTGCGCTTCCGGCCGATCATGATGACCACCTTCGCCGCGCTCCTCGGTGCATTGCCGCTGGCGTTCGGGCGCGGCGAAGGGGCGGAGCTGCGGGCGCCGCTCGGCATTGCGATCGTGGGCGGCCTGATCGTCAGTCAGATGCTCACGCTCTATACCACGCCGGTGGTTTATCTCTACATGGATCGGGTTCGGGCGAGGTGGGAGGCGAGGAAGGCGCGGCGGGGGGGAACGGCGGCGACTTGATCAGTTCAGTCGCGGCGCGAAACCCCTACGGCCTATGCCCCGCCGCCCACTCCTTCACCGCTTTCAACGTGTTCTCGACGTGCTTCTCCGGCGAGAGGCTCGTGTACTCGTAGATGATCTTGCCGTCCGGCGCGATCACGTACGACACGCGGTTAGCCATCGACGCATGCATCGGCATGCCGGCGTCGTATGCGCCGATAACCTTCGAATCGGCGTCCGCCGCCACCGGAAATTTGCTGCGGCATTCGCTGACCGAAAACTTCGTCAACGTATCGATGTTGTCGTGCGACACGCCGATCACCGTCGCGCCATATTTCTTGTACTCGTCGACGGCTTCGGCAAACTCGTGCGCCTCGATCGTGCAGCCCTTGGTGAAAGCCGCCGGATAGAAGTACAGCACCACCGGCCCTTTCTTCAACTCGTCGGCGAGCGAATAGGTGTAGGTCTTGCCGCCGAGCGATGCCTGCGCGGTAAACGGCGGCGCGGCGTCGCCCGGCTTGAGCGTCGCCGAGGCCGTCAGCGAATGCATGGCGATTGCCACCGACATGGCGGCGGCCAGCGCCCCCGATATGAATTTTCTGTTCATCCGCAGTTCCTCCTGGCGTGAATGCACGCGGTTCGTCCAATGACTCGAAGGTCGTGGCGACCTCCCATGCCATTGGACCACGTATGAACAAGCGGCGTCGGAATCCGCCCTGAAGATGGGAACGCGAGCCGCCGCCCGCAACCTTAGGCGGCCGCCTCCTCGACATGCGCGCCAAACCACAGCGCCGCGCACAGATTCAGCTCGGCCAGCACGTCGGGCGTGAGCGCGGCGAAGCCGGGCGGCGCATCGGGGCCAGCCGCGATCGACGCCGCATCGGCGCCCTCGCCGGCCGCTTCCGCGACGCGCAGCAATGCGCCGAGCGTGCCGCTGCGCGAAACGATCGCCTCGCGAATCCGCGGCGCGAGGCCGAGTTTCTCCAGCACCGCAGCCGGCGTGCTGCCGACCACCACATGCACCAGCGAAAAAATGCCGGTCATGAAAGCCGCATCGGCGAATTCGTCGTCGGCCGGGCGCAGCCGGCTTGCGGCCAGTTCCATGAAGCGCGAGCGCGTGCCGGCCAGGTGCACCAGCGGATCGGCGCGCCACGGCAAATCGCCGCTGTCCGCGTAGAGCAGCAGTTGCGCCCAGCGCGCGATCTGCCGCGTGCCCGCAGCGATGATCGCCTCGCGCAGCGACGCAATATTGCGCCCGAGGCCGAACGCACTCGAATTGACGAGGCGCAGCAGTTGCACCACCACGCCGGGGTTCAGCTTGAGTTCGGCCTCCAGCTCGACGATGCCGGCATCGCGCGAAAGCAGTCCCAACAGACGCAGCAGGCCCGGCCGCAGCGAGCGGTTGCGCGGCGCGGTCAACACCTGCGGCCGCGCGAAGAAGTACCCCTGGAACAGATCGAAGCCGAGTTCGCGAGCAAGCATGAAGTCCTCGCGCGTCTCTATCTTCTCGGCGATCAGCGTCTTGCCGTAAGCGCGCACGGCCGCCGCCAACCCGGGCAGCGCGTCACGCGCGGTCAGCAGAAAATCGATCTTGACGATATCCGCATACGGCAACGCCGCGAACAGTTCGTCCGACAGTTCGCTGACGTCGTCGAGCGCCACTTCGAAACCGGCGCGCCGCAATTCGGTCAGCCGCCGCGTCAGTTGCGGATCGAACTTCACGGTTTCGAGGATTTCGAGCACGAAGCGCTCGGGCGGCATCAGATGGACGATGTCGTTAAAGAGCAGCGCGCGGTCGATGTTGACGAAGCCGCGATGCCGCCCGAGCACGGCCGGCACACCGATCCCGCCGATGGTGCGCGCCACCACGTGCGCGGTGGCCTGGGCGTCGTTGCCGACTTCGGCATAGTTATGCGCGCCCGCTCGAAACAACAATTCGTAGCCATGCAGCGCGCCGTCGCGATCGAGAATCGGCTGGCGGCCCAGGTAGACGAACTGGCCCGCGGCATCGGCTCTACCATCGGCTCTACCATCGGCTCTACCATCGGCCCTAACATCGGCCCTAACATCGGCCCCGGCATCGGCGCCCGAGGCAGACGGATCGAGCACCCCGCTACGCCGGGAAATAGCCCTGACAATGTGACGTTCAGACATGGATCATCGGCGCAAGGGTTCGGAAAGGCCATGCAGCGGCGTCACAACCGGCACTGCATAACAGGTTTGCCGTATTAACGGACACCGGGCCGTCGCGCTTTAACCGAACAGGTCCGGAAGCACGGCCAGCGCGCACGACGGCTCCCTTACAGCATGTTTCTTGCATCAATCGCTAAAGATTTGCCGGCGCGGGTCGTTATCTTGTTCTGATGGGGCGGCCTGATACCTCTCGACCCGCCCGAGCACGGCGGACCGCGAGCCGCTCCGCCTGCAGACGAACACAGGTTGCCAGCGACAAACATGGAAGCGAACAGGATCACCGCGCCCCGCCGGGGCTCCTTGCGCACGGTCGTGGACCGGCTTCGGGCGTTCGGCCGGCGCGCGGACGTCAAGCCGCGGATGGCCAATAGCCGCGCCGCGCAATTGGAACAGGTGGTCGGCGCGGTCGATCTGCTCGCGCATGTCGACCGCGAACTGCGCTTCATCTACGTGTCCGACGCCAGCCTGCGCTTCATCGGCTACCACCGCGAGTATCTCGAGACCGTCACGCTGCACGAACTCGTCGCGCCCGCCGACGTGGCGCGCCTCGACGCCCTGCTCGCGCGCGCCGCCGCGTCGGGCAACGTCGAGAAGGCCACGCTCGGCCTCATCAAGTCGTTGACCTATCCGATCACGGTGGAGCTGCGCGTGGTGCGCAGCAATCACGACGGCATCGACGGCTACGCGATCGCCGGCTTCGACGTTTCCGCGTGGCGCGCCAGCGAGGAACGCCTGACCCAGGCGCTGCATCTGGACCGCCTCACCAATCTGGCGAATCAGCCGGCGCTGATCCCCGCCGTGCTCGACGCGCAACAGCAAGCCGACGCGCACGGCACGCCGGCCGCGCTGCTGCTGCTCGACATCGACGACTATCAACGCGTGAACCGCGCGCTCGGCTACGACGCCGGCGACGAAATGCTGCGCGACACCGCGCGGCGTCTGTTGAACATGACGAGCCCGAGCGAGACCGTCGCGCGCGTGGCAAGCGACGAGTTCGCGATCCTCGTCAAGCCCGCCGCCAGCCGCACCGACGCGGCCGCCGCCGCGGAAGCGCTGGCGCGGCGGCTGTTGACCGCGATCCAGCAGCCGTATGCGTTCAACGGCCAGCAGGTGCATCTGTCGGCGAGCATCGGCATCGCGCTCTATCCCGACGTGCGCCACGCCAACGACACCGCCGGCCACGACACCCATCTGCTGCGCTGGGCCGACCACGCGTTGCTGCAAGCCAAGGCGGCCGGCGGCAACACGCTCGCCTTCTACGTGCCGGACGACAACCCCGCCGACGCCGAGCGCCTGAAGCTCGAGGCCGATCTCTACGACGGCGTGCGCAACGGCGAGTTCTCGCTGCACTTCCAGCCGATCACGAGCAGCCGCACGCACGGCGTGGTCGGCGTGGAAGCGCTGATGCGCTGGTCGCATCCGGTGCATGGCCTCGTGCCGCCGTCGATGTTCATTCCGCTCGCGGAGTCGATCGGCCTGATCAACTTCCTCGGCAACTGGGTGTTGAAGGTCGCCTGCATGCAGTTGATCCAATGGGATGCGCAGGGCATCTCGCTGCAATACGTGGCCGTGAACGTGTCGCCGCAGCAGTTCCGCGACCCGCGTTTCAAGGACGCCGTGCGCGAGGCGATCGAGCTGACCGGCATCGATCCGCGCCGCCTCGTGTTCGAGATTACGGAAAGCCTGCTGATGCACGACCCCGCGCACGCCAAGGTGCTGCTCGAGGATCTGACCGCGATGGGCATCCGCTTTGCCGTCGACGATTTCGGCACCGGCTATTCGAGCCTGGCTTACCTGCAACGATTCCCCCTCGCCAAGCTCAAGATCGACCGGAGTTTCGTCGAGAATCTGCTAACCTCGCGAAACGATCAGGCCATCGTGAGCGCCGTCGTCGGCCTCGCGCAAACACTCGATCTCGAACTGGTGGCCGAGGGCGTCGAAACGGAAGCGCAGCGCGCGCTGCTCACCGAAATGGGATGTGACCACATACAGGGATGGCTCGTCTGCCAGGCGCTGCCTTCCGAGGAACTCGCGCAGCGTTTCGAGGCGCGCTCGCTTCACCTGCACACCGTCTAGCGATGCGGTCCCAGCGCTCACGCGGCGAAACAAGCCGGCTCATGGCCGGCGTGGCATTCATTGGAACAGGTATGGCTTCTGCGGGATTCACATGGTAAAGGCGGCAGTGCTCGACCGGCTCTGGACGCGAATGAGCGAGCGCGGCGATTTTCCGATGCTGTCGCAGTCGCTGCGCAGCACCATGGCGGCGATGAACAATGACGACCTCGACTTCACCGGCCTCGTCCAGGTGGTGTTATCGGACTTCGCGCTGACCCAGAAAGTGTTGCGGCTCGCCAATTCGGCGATGTACATGGCGTTCGGCGGCAACATCACCACCGTCTCGCGCGCGCTGATGGTGCTCGGCATGGACGCGGTCGGCCACCTCGTCGTCGGCCTGAAGATCGTCGATCACTTTCATCACAGCGCGCCGCGCCGCATCGACGCGAAACTCGAATTGAACCGCACGCTGCTCTCGGGTTGCGTCGCGCGCAAGCTGACCGAGCGCGGCGATCTGCGCGCCGGCGAGGAAGCCGTGGTCTGCACGCTGATGCGGCAGATAGGCAAGCTGCTGGTGGTGTTCTATCTCGACGCCGAGTGGGACCAGATCCGCCGGCATATCGACGACGGCGCGCTCGAGACCGACGCCTGCGTGCTGGTGCTCGGCGTCACGTTCGACGAGATCGGCGCCGAAGCCGCGGTGCGCTGGCGGCTGCCCGACATGATCCGCTCCGGCATGGGCGAGTTCGACCCGCAGGACACCGAGCAGCCGCGCCAGGTGCAATGGCTGCGCGCGATCACCAATTACTCCACGGCCGTCGCCGACGTGCTCACCCAGTCGGGCATGCCGGAGGAGGAGCGCGAGGCGCGCATCGGCGAACTGGCGCAGGAATATAGCCGCGTGCTGAACACCGATCCCGAAGTGCTGCTCGAGATGAGCGTGGCGCTGGCCCGCGAGGAAGGCGGCGACGGCGTGATGCGCGAGATCGTCGAATTGCGCGCCAACGCGGACGCGATCGCGCGCGAGGCGCTCAATCCCGAAGCGCGCATCGCGGCGGGCGTGGAGGATCTGCGCGGTCTGCCCACCGGCAGCCCGCTCGCGCCGGCGCTCGCGATGGCTTCGGAAACCGTGCTTGCCGGACTGGGTTTTGCGCGCACCGTGGTGTTCGTCAAGCACAGCAACGGCACCTTCAAGGCGCGTTTGGGTCTTGGTCCGAAGATCGACGCGGCACTGCCCCGGCTGACGTTCAACACCGCCTTCGAGCCCGACGTGTTTCATCTCGCGATTGCGAACTCGGTCGGCATTTTCATCGAGAACGCGCGAGATCCGAAGATGGTCGCGCGGCTGCCCGAGTGGTTCCGCCGCTCGTTCGACGACGCCCGTGCCTTCGTTCTGTTGCCGGTGGTCGACGAAACGGGGCAGACGGTGGCGCTGCTGTACGGCGACTGGTCGCATACTCAGGAGCCACGCAGAATCTCGCAGAAGGAAATGAGCGTGTTGAACGAACTGGCCAAGGAGTTAGGCCGTTTTTTTGGTCTGGGGCAGATGCGGGAAATGGAGACGATGTGAAGACGTGGCGTGATCGTTGATCGCGGCGCTTCGCTTGTTACCGGTTCTGCATTTGCCCGACGCCTCGCGTGCGGAGCGCGGCATGTTCCGCATGCCGCAGCCCTTCGGATACACGCCTCAAGCCTTAATCCTCGATCCGCTCCAACCCTTCCGCGCTGCGATCCGCCACCCCTGCCCACGCACCCGCCATCAAGCCCAACTGGGCGACCTCTTCCACCGTCAACGGCTGCAGGCGCGCGCACATGGCCTCGACGTCATCCCATGCGCCGCGCTCCAGCGCTTCGACCGCGGAGAGCAGCAAGCCCAACACGCCCTCGCGATGCAGAATCGCCGCCTGGATCGGCCGCGACAGCGTCAGCACATTGAGCGTGCTTTCGAGCGAGCCGCCGAACACCGCATCGACGAATGAAAACACGCCGGTGAGAAACGCCGCGTCGGCCTCGTCACGCCCCGCTTCGGGCAAGCGCTCGATCGCCAGTTCCATGAAGCGCGCCCGGGTCGCCGCGAGTTGCAGCAAGGGATCGTCCTCGAGCGCGACCTTGCGGCCGTCGGCGTAGAGCAGCAATTGCGTCCAGCGCGCGATGCGGTCGGTGCCCGTCGCGTTGATCGCTTCGCGCAGCGTCGTCACCTTATGGCCGACCGCGAGGCCGCTCGAATTCGCGAGCTTCATCAGATGCATCACGAGCACCGGATTCAGTTTCAACTCGGCTTCGAGCTGCGCGACGGTCGGATCGCCCGCCAGCAGTTGCAGCAGATTCAGCAACGCATGCCGCGGCGCGCTGACACGGCGCGTCAACGAGGTCTGCGCACGCGCGAAGAAATACCCCTGGAAACGGTCGAAGCCGAGCGCCAGCGCCGCCTCGAAACCGGCCTGCGTGTCCACGCCCGACGCGATCAATAATTTGCCCGCCGACTTGAGCACGCTCGCGAGCTTGGGCAACAGCGCGGCCGGCGCGCGTGTCACGTCGATCTTGACCACGTCCGCGTAAGGCAGCAGCCTGGCGAAGCTCTCGTTGGGCTGCGTCACTTCGTCGAGCACGAAGCGGTAGCGCCGGCCATGCAACTGCACGATGCGCTCGATCAGCGCCTCGTCGACTTCGATTGCGGGCGACAGTTCGAGCATGAAGCGCTCGGCGGGCAGCCGCTCGATTGCGTCGTCGAGCAGCAACTCGCGGCTTACATCCACGTAAGCCGGATGCCCGGTGAGCGCGCCGCGCACGTGGCCTTGCACGAGGCCGCGAACGATCGCGTTCGCCACCTGTTGCGCGGGACTCGGCGCGCGGCCCGGCAACGCGTCGGGCTCCGCCTGGGTGTTCGGGTTCGAAGCCGGCTCGTCGGCCGGGGCGTCGGGCCATGCCGGCGCGCGGACCTTGATCTCATAGCCGCACAGCATGCCGTCCCGATTCAGAATCGGTTGCCGCGCAAAGCTGGCGTTCAATTGCGTATCGTCCGTGGCGCCTGTGCGGCCCGGATTTTCGATTGCGATGGTGGTGCTCATTCCGATCCCCCGCTCAGCGCCACCCCGGCGCCTCCTGCTGTATTTTGGTTTTGCTGCATCGACAGCGTGCGGCCCAAGGTCTGAAGCCCAGAAGCCGTTTCGCCCGCGATGCGCCAGGCGATTCTATCTCACGTCGTTATCGGCGGACATGCCTGTGAAGCAATATCTGGAAATATTTGGCGAGCGGCCTCAACGATAACCGGCCAGCAATAGACAATGCTTGAAGGCGCGCGCGACTCCCTGCGAAACATCGATCTGAAGAGTGCATGGAGGGGGCCGCCGGCGCTCCGACTCGCGCCGTGGCCGGTATCGCTTCCGGGCTTTCAATATGCAAACGGCCGCTGTTCACGATCAGCGGCCGCTTGCATTTACTTCAAAAAGAAACCCTCACCAGGCATTACTTCAACACGACCTTCACATCGAAGTACTTCGCCGCGAAGCGGTCGATCGTGCCGTCCGCCTTCAGTTCCTTGAGCGCCTCGTTCAACGCGTTCTTCAGCGCCGTATCGCCCTTGCGGATGCCGAAGCCGACGCCCGCGCCGAGCAGTTTCTCATCCGTGACGACCGGGCCGGCGAACTCGAAGCCCGCGCCTTGCGGCTTCTTCAGAAAGCCCTTCGAGGCCGCTTCCGCGTCCTGGAACGCGGCGTCGAGCCGCCCGGAGGCGAGGTCGGCGTAGATCTGATCCTGCGTCTGATACGGCACGACGTCGACACCGGCGGGCGCCCAGCGCGCCTTTGCATACGCTTCCTGAATCGTGCCTTGCAGCACGCCGACGTGCTTGCCCTTGAGCGACGCCGGCGTAGGCAGCAAAGCGCTGCCCTTCTTCGCGATCATCTGATTCGGAATCGAATAGATCGGATCGGTGAAGTCGACCGCCTGGCGGCGCTGATCCGTGATCGTCATGTCGGAGTTGATCGCATTGAACTTGCGCGCCTGCAACGCCGGAATCAGGCCGTCGAACGAATTCTCGACCCACACGCATTTCGCCTTGAGCTTCGCGCACACCGCGTTGCCGACGTCGATATCGAAACCTTGCAGTTCGCCCGACGGCGACTTCGATTCGAACGGCGCGTACGACGCCTCCACGCCGAAGCGCACTTCCTTGATGTCCGCCGCCGACGCGGTGCCTGCCGTTACCGTGACCGCCGACGCCGCGAACAGCGCGAGCGCAGCCATGTTTCGCCAATTCATCTTCATTACGGGTGTTCCTCTACGGTATTGAATAAGACGGAGCCGAATCCGGGCAAACATGATTGCCGCGCCAAAAAGGCGATTCAAACTCGCGCGGCCGGTGTGGTGCAACGCAACAGCCGCGAGGCGGCGATTGTACAGGCCGGGTTGCGTACGACTGACGGGGCCAGGCAAGCGCGAGCGTCGCGCGACGCCGGATCGATGCACGTCGAACGTGCAAATCCGTGTCGCGTTCACGCAAGGCGGAGAACATAAAACAACTGAAGCGACGCGCGGCTAGACGAGTTGCGACAGCGTCTCGCCGGTGATTTCGATCACCAGCAAACCGGCGCGCAAACCCGGCTTGACCGTGGCGTTCGGAAACACGATGCGCTCTTCATCGTGACGCACGGTGTAGCGATAGTCGCCGTCGCGCGCGAGCAGGGTGCCCTTCGCGAACGGCGTGAAGTTGGGCACGTCCTCGGCCAGCAGCAATTCGAACGCTTCACTGTGCTTGGTGAGTTGATCGATCACGGTGAACACGCGCGGCATCGCCGCCTGCGTGTTGCCGTTCGTCCCGGCGAGCAGATGACGCAGCGCTTCATCCGCGCCCGCGAACCGTGTCAGGTCGTTCTGGCCGAACGGCCGCACCTTGCCGAGTTCCAGCGTGCAAGCTTGTGCACGGCAAGTCTCAGCCGTGAAGTTCGAGAACGTGTTGGCCTTGGTGGTATGCAACAGCACCGCGCTGATGCGCGCCTCGCCGAGCCATGCGAACATCGCGCGCGAAAACGGCTTGCCGGTATGCGGCAACAACGCGAATTGCTCGAAGGCGGAGGCGCGAATCGCCGTATGCATGTCGACATGCCAACGCACGCCCGGCTTATCCGACGCGGCGGCGAAGAAGCGCATCGCCGCCTGTTCCAACGCGGCGGCACGCGACGCTTCGTGGCTGTGCGGCAGTTGTTCGTGCCGTCCGCTGAAGAGGCGGTTCAGATCGTCGTCGCGATAACGGCACGCGTCGCGCATGGCGTCGACGTTGCCGAGGATCACCATCAAGCGGCAGGTCAGCGCGGCATCGCCGTGCGCGATATCGCGCACGAGACGCGACAGCAGTTCGATCGGCGCGGTCTCGTCGCCGTGAATGCCGGCCGAGGCGAGCACGCTGCGCGTATCGCGCTCCTGCGCCGCGGGCTCGATGACGAGCACGCCATCGTCGAGCCACGACCAGCGCGCGCCGTGGGCACACGTACCCTGCGCCTCATGCGCGGCAGGCCGCGAACCCGCCAGCGTATAGGCGAGGAAATCGTCGAGCAGCGCGACCGGCATGCCGTGCTCAGCGCTGGAAGTCATACAGCGAGCCCAGCGCGAGAATCTGCGTCAGTTCGTCGAGCGCGGTGCGCGATTCGGCGAGCAATTGCGGATCGGTCAGATCGGCCGGCGCGAGGCGGTCGCGATAGTGCTTTTCGATCCACGAATCGAGCCGGCCGAACAGCTTGTCGTCGATCCACACGCCGCCGTTCACCGCCGCGCGCTCCGCGTCGTCGAGCACCACGCGCAGCCGCAGACACGCCGGGCCGCCGCCGTTCTTCATGCTCTCGCGCAAATCGAACACCAGCACGTCGTCGATCGGACCGGTGCGCGACGTCAAACCGTCGAGGTAGGCGGCAACGCGCTCGTTCTCACGGCACTCCTGCGGCACGACCAGCACCTGCTTGCCGTCGGGGCGCGTCAGCAACTGGCTGTTGAACAGATACGAGGTGACAGCGTCGGCCACGCTCACCTGCGCGTCGGGCACTTCGATCACGTTGAACTCGGCCTTCAGCCCCAGGAGCTTCGAGCGCAATTCGTCGTACACCGCCTTCTGTTCGACGAACGCGAGTTGATGACAGAACAGCGTGGTGCGATTGCCGACCGCGATCACGTCGTTATGAAACACGCCCGCGTCGATCACATCGGGGTTCTGCTGCGCATAGACGGTGGCCGCATCCGCGAGACTGTGGCGCTGCGCGACCGCGCGGCTCGCCTCGAAAGTCTGACGCGCGGGGAAGCGCTTCGGCTCCGGTCCACGGCGGTATTCGCTGCGGCCATAGACGAAGAATTCGACGCCACATGCGCCATATTCGGCGCAAAAGCGCGTGTGATTCGCCGCGCCTTCGTCGCCGAGCGCCGGCGTGCCGGGCAGCGCTTCGTGCACGGCGAAACGGCCGTCGTCGCTGAAAATCGCGCGCAACGTGCGGCGCGTGGATTCGTGTTCGATCGCGCGATGCAGCTTGCTGCACAGATTGGCCGGCGTGAAATGCACACGGCCGTCGTGCGTATCGGCGGACGGGCTCACGGTGGCCGCGTTCGCCGTCCACATCGCCGACGCGGAGCTTGCGGCAGCCAGCAACTCGGGGGCGTCTTTCGCCACGCGGGCGATGACCGTGGCGTCGTCGCCGGAAAAACCGAGCTCGCGCAACAGGCGCATCGACGGACGCTCCTGCGGCGGCAACACGCCCTGATGAAAGCCGAGGTCGGCCAGTTGCTTCATCTTGCGCAGGCCCTGCTTGGCCGCCGCCTTCGGATTCGCAATCGACTTCTCGTTGCTCTGCGACGCGACATTGCCGAACGAGAGCCCCGCATAGTTGTGGGTCGGGCCGACCAGGCCGTCGAAATTGGCTTCAGTGGCTTGCATCGTCGATCCTTAGAATTGAAGGCCCGGCGAGACGCTCGCGGGCATGTGCAGTTGCGCGCTTTCGACGGACGCCATCGGATACGCGCAGTAGTCGGCGGCGTAATACGCGCTCGGCCGGTGATTGCCCGAGCGCCCCGGACCGCCGAACGGCGCGCCGGAAGAAGCCCCGTTGGTCGGCCGGTTCCAGTTGACGATGCCCGCGCGGATGGTGCGCTGGAAATGCGTCCACAGCGCTTCGTCGTCGGCGAGCAGGCCCGCCGAGAGACCGAATTCGGTGTCGTTGGCCTTGTCGAGCGCCTCGTCGAAGTTGCCGTAACGGATGACTTGCGCGAGCGGGCCGAAATGTTCCTCGTCGGGCAGATTCTTCACGGCCGTTACGTCGAGAATCGCGGGCGTGACGAAGCCGAGCTGCGGATCGCGCTGCTCCATCTTCAGCCACGCTTGCGCGCCGTCGGCCAGCAAACGCTCTTGCGCGGCGACGAGCCGCGCAGCCGCGCGCGCCGAAATCACCGCGCCCATGAACGGCTGCGGGTCGGCGTCGTATTCACCGACGCTGATGCGCGACGTGACCTCGGTAAAGCGCGCCATGAAGCGGTCGCCGAACGCGTCGTTCGGCACGAAGATGCGGCGCGCGCACGTGCAACGCTGCCCCGCCGACAGAAACGCCGACTGGATCGTGTGATGCACGGCGGCGTCGAGATCGGCAACCGGCCCGATCACGAGCGGATTGTTGCCGCCCATCTCCAGCGCCAGCACGATCTCGGGCCGCCCGCCGAACTGCTTGTGCAGCAAGGTGCCGGTGTCCGAGCTGCCGGTGAAGAACAAACCGTCGATCTGCCGATGGTTCGCGAGCGCAATGCCGGTCTCTTTCTCGCCTTGCACCAGATTCAGCACGCCCGCGGGTAAGCCCGCGTCGCGCCAGATCTGCACGGTGACGGCGGCCACGCCCGGCGCGAGTTCCGACGGCTTGAACACGACCGCGTTGCCCGCGATCAGCGCCGGCACGATGTGCCCGTTCGGCAGGTGGCCCGGAAAGTTATACGGCCCGAACACCGCCACCACGCCATGCGGACGATGCCGCAATACCGCGGTGCCGTCCGCCATCGCCGAACGCTTTTCGCCGGTGCGTTCGTTATAGGCCTGAATCGAAATCTCGACTTTCGCCGCCATCGAAGCGGCTTCGGTGCGCGCTTCCCACAGCGGCTTGCCGGTCTCGCGGCCGATCGCCTCGGCCAGCGCCTCCTTGCGCTCGGTCACGAGCGCGGCGAAGCGGCGCACCACGCCGCAACGCTCGTCGAGGCTGAATGCGGACCACGCCGCAAACGCGCGGCGCGCGCTGCGTACCGCGCGATCGACGTCGTCCGCCGACGCGCTGTTGCCTTCCCACACCGTCGCGCCCGTACCGGGGTTGCGCGACGCGAATGCGGGTCCCGTGCCGGCGGCCCATTCGCCGTCGATGAAAAGCTCGCTCATGATCATCCCTGTTTATGTTTCAACGGCAGTACCCGCACCGGGTCGCCTGCCTTGACGTCGAGCGCCGCGGCCTCGGCGGCGCACAGACGGAACACGCCGTCTTGCGGCACGCCCGCCGCCGCGCCCACGCGAAAATCGCCCAGCGACGTATTCGATACCAGCGAACGCGGCGCATCCTGCGGCGCGCCCGCCGGCACGTCGGCGATCTCGACCGGCACCACCACGCTCTCGCGCACGGTGCGCAAGTCGGAGATGTGGCATTCGAGCACCGGGCCCGCGTCGAAGATATCGACGTGGTTTTCGTAGCGCAGCCCTTCCGATTCGAGCATGCGGCGCGCCGGAATCGTGTCGCTGTGCGTGAGGCCGACGCATTGCTGCGCTTCCTCCGGCAGCAGTTCCACGTACACCGGATAGCGCGGCATCAGTTCCGCGAGAAACGCCTTGCGGCCGTGCGAACTCAGGTAGTCCGCCGCGTTGAAATCGATCTGGTAGAAATGCGAGCCGACCGCGCGCCAGAACGGCGACGTGCCCTGCTCGTCGAAATGGCCGCGCAACTCCGCGCATAGACGCTGCGGAAAGCGTTCGCGAAACTGCGCGAGAAACATGAAGCGCGAGCGCGACAGCAAGCCGCCGACGCCGCTCGTGCGATAACGCGGGCTCAGGAACAGCGAGCACACTTCGGCGTAACCCGTGAGGTCGTGCGAGATGTTGAGCGCGCGCATGCGCGTCCAGATGCCGAGGTCCTGGCTCGCGTGCACCACGGTACTCACGCGATAGTTGTAGAACGGCTGCTGCAGACCCACCGCCGTTTCGATTCCGCAGACGCCGGCCACGTCGCCCGTATCGGTGTCTTCCATCACGAAGAAGTAGCCCGCCTCGTGCGGCGCGGCTTTGTCTTCCATCGTGCGGCGCGCGCGTTCGATGCGCGCGACAAGCGCCTCGCGATCCGGCTTGAACGTGGTGAGGCCCGGGCCGGTTTCCTGCGCGAGACGCATGAGCGCGTCCACATCGCCTCGTTGCACAACGCGAACGACGATCATCGTGCGTCTCCCGATTCTTGCTGATGCGGCTGGTGCAGCGGCACACAGCGCACGGTATCGCCCTCTTCGACGCCGAGCGCCGCGCGCGCCGCGTGAGACAACGACGCGCCGGCTTGCTTGTCCGCGGCGAGGTCGCCGAGTACGCAGCGAAATTCCCCGTCCGCGCCGTTGTGCGCGATCAGATACGTCGCGCCGTCGGGAGCGGCCGCGGCTTCATGGACCACGCGCGTTTCATTGCGCGCCACGCACGCACTGCGATCCACTTGCGCGGTCAGCACCGGGCCCGCATCGAAAATATCGACGTAGCGGTCCGTTTCGAAACCTTCTTCCAGGTGGATCTCGTAGGCGAGCAACGCCTTCGAGTCCGGTTCGCCGAGCACGCGTTGCGCCGCTTCCGGCAACAGCGGCACATAGATCGGATAGGTCGGCATCACTTCGGCGATGAACGTGCGGCTGCGGCCGCCCGATTCGATTTCGATGTCGGCGAAGTCGCGGCCGAAAAACTTGCGGCCCACGGCTTCCCAGAACGGCGAAACGCCCGCGTCGTCGGTGACGCCGAGCAGGAGCGAGAACACCTCGGACGTGAAGCGCTTGCGATTGGCGGCGATGTACATCATGCGCGCCCGCGACATCAGATGCGCGGCCGCGTCGCCGCGCAGCGACGGGTCGATGTAGTAGCCCGCGAGCCGGCTCTTGCCGGTCAGTTCATGCGACATGGTGAGCGCGTGAATCTTGCGGTTCACGTGCAATTCGCGCGACGCATGAATCAGCGCGTCGTTGCGAAACGCGTAGAACGGGTCCGAGTAACCGGCCGCGGCGACGATGCTCGCCGTGCCCATCAGCTTGCCGCTTGCCGAGTCTTCGAGCACGAACAGGTAGAACTCCTCGCCCGGAAAATCGACCTCCGCGCGAAACGAGTCTTCCGACAATGCGACGCGCGCTTCGAGCGCAGCCCGGTCGTGCGGCAGCGAATGCAGCACCGGTTGCGCGGTGCGCGCCATGTGTTCGAGCGCATCGAGATCGGCGAGGCGGCCGGGGCGTACGAAGAGCATCATCGTTCCTGTTGAATGTGACGCATGATGGCGTGGGTTATTTCAACGGCGCTTCGGCCTTCACGCCGACGATTTGCTCGATGGCCTTCGCGAGACGCGCGAAGCCTTCGTTCATGTCGTCGAGCGGCATGATCAGCGACGGCACGAAGCGCAGCACGTCCGGCCCCGCCATCAGCATGATCACGCCGTGCTGGCCCGCCGCGGTGACGAAGTCTTTCGCGCGGCCCCTGAACGCATCGGTCAATTCCGCGCCGATCAGAAGACCCTTGCCGCGCACCTCCTTGAACAAACCGAAGCGCTCGTTGAGTTTCGCGAGGTGAGCCTTCAGTGCATCGCTGCGCGCATGCACGCCTTCGAGCAGCCTGGGATCGCTGACCAGTTCGACCACCTTCTCGGCGATCGCCGAAGCCAGCGGATTGCCGCCATACGTCGTGCCGTGCACGCCGACCTTGAAATGCGCGGCCAGTTCGTTGGTGGTCAGCATCGCGCCGATCGGGAAACCGTTGCCGAGCGCCTTCGCGGTGGTGAGGATGTCGGGCGTGACGCCGGTTTCCTGGTACGCGTAGAAATAGCCGCTGCGGCCCACACCCGTTTGTACCTCGTCAAAAATCAGCAGTGCGCCGTGCTGATCGCAGGCCTCGCGCAGCGCCTTCAGGAACGCCGGATCGGCCGGGATCACGCCGCCCTCGCCCTGGATCGGCTCGACGATCACTGCGCAGGTTTTCGCGCCGATCGCTTTCCTCGCGGCTTCGATATCGTTGTACGGCAAATGGATGATGCCCTCGGGCACCGGGCCGAAGCCTTCCGAATACTTCGGCTGACCGCCGACGCTCACGGTGAAGAACGTGCGGCCATGAAAAGACTGCGTAAACGAGACGATTTCGAATTTATCCGCGCCGTGGCGCTCGAACGCGACGCGGCGCGCCAGCTTCAGCGCGGCTTCGTTCGCTTCGGCGCCCGAGTTGGCGAAGAACGCGCGGTCGGCGAACGTCAGATCTTCCAGACGCCTGGCAAGGCGCAGCACCGGCTCGTTGGTGTAGCCATTGCCGATGTGCCACAGCTTGCCGCCCTGCTCGTGCAGCACTTTCAGCAATTCGGGATGCGCATGACCGAGCGCGGTGACGGCGATGCCGCCGGCGAAGTCGATATAGTCGCGGCCTTGCGTATCCCAGACGCGCGAGCCGAGACCGCGATCCGGCACGAAGGGCGCGGGCGCAAACACCGGCACCATGACTTCGTCGAAGGTCTGTCGTGTCACAGTCAGGTCGTTCATGGCAAATCCTCGTTACAGGTGAGAGGTAATACCGTTAGTGTAGGAAACCGCAGGCGATACGTCTTGCGCATACGCGACGCTTTCTATGAGCTTCCACGCGCCGCACGCGATGCGTCACGCTCGATCGCGTCTTGCGCCGACTTATTGCGGCTCGTTGCGGCTCGTTGCGGCTCATTGCGGCTCATTGCGGCTTACTGCAACCCCATCGCGGCTTATTCCGGCCGCTCGATCAGCGCGCCCGCGCGCGGCTCGCTGGCCGCCACGCCGGTCGCGCCGGTCTGTTTGTCGATCCAGTTGCGACGATCCTCGCGCGGTGTGACACCAAAACGTTCGCGGTACGCATTCGAAAAGTGCGCCGCCGATGAAAACCCGCACGCGAGGCTGATCTGCACGACCGATTTGCTGGTGCGCTGCAATTGCGTGCGCGCTTTCGAAAGCCGCAGCCCCAGGTAGTATTTGGACGGCATCGAGCCGAGATACTGGCGAAACAGGCGCTCCAGTTGCCGCCGCGACACGCCGACGAGTCCCGCGATTTCGTCGGTGGTGAGCGGGTCTTCGATATTCGCTTCCATCAGCAGCAACGCGTCGTTCAAACGCGGATGGCGCTCGCCCGGCGCCGTCACGAACGGAATGCGCTGGCGCTCCTCGCCCGCGCGCAATACGCCGACGCCGAGCGTGTCCGCGATCCGGTCGGCCAGCTCGGGCCCATGATCGCGGCCGATCATCGCCAGCATGAAATCGACCGTGGCCTGGCCGCCCGCGCAGGTGGCGCGATCGCGGTCGATTTCGAAAATCTGTTGCGTGACGATCGAGCGTTCGAACTGCTCGGAGAACTGCTGATAGGTTTCCCAGTTGACGCTCACGCGATAGCCGGACAACTGCCCCGCCATCGCGAGCCACCAGACGCCGTGATGAATGCCGCTCACGAGCGGCGTGCGCTGCCCGACGCGCGACAGGCTCGCCAGAAACAGCCGGTAGTCGGCGAATTGCTGAAACCGTTCGCTGACGACGATCAGCCAGTCGCACGCAATCGCATCGCCGAACGCCGCATCGGCCGGCCAGTGCGCGCCGCCCGACAGCGGCACCGCGCGGCCGTCCCACGAACACACCTGGACGCGGTACAGCGCGCGGCCGTCGATTTCATTGGCGAGATTGAGCGCGTCGACAATCGGCCCGACGCCCGACATCGATACGGGCGGCAACGCGACGATTGCAACCTGCGTGGTGCGAGCCGGATTGGAGGGACGGGCCATCGCTCGATGAAACGCGCAGCGCGAGCCGCGCGTTACTTCAGGCTGCCGGAGAGGAACTGCTTGAGCCGTTCGCTGCGCGGCGTGGTGAGCACCTCGGCGGGCAGGCCCTCTTCCTCGGTGCGGCCTTGATGCAGGAACATCACATGATTCGACACGTTGCGCGCGAAGCCCATTTCATGCGTGACGACGATCATGGTGCGGCCTTCTTCCGCGAGCTTCTGCATGACCTTCAGCACTTCGCCGACCAGTTCGGGGTCGAGCGCGGAGGTGGGCTCGTCGAACAGCATCACGTCGGGGTTCATGGCGAGCGCGCGCGCAATCGCCACGCGCTGCTGCTGACCGCCCGACAGATGCGACGGATACTGCTTTTCCAGACGCGGCGCGAGACCGACCTTCTCGAGATATTCGCGCGCGCGATCTTCGGCCTCGCGACGCGGCAAACCGAGCACATGAATCGGCGCCTCGACGATGTTCTCGATCACGTTCATGTGCGCCCACAGGTTGAAGTGCTGGAACACCATTGCGAGCTTGGTGCGGATGCGTTGCAGTTGCTTGTGATCGGCCACTTCGAGATTGCCGTGGCGGTCGGCCTTGGTCTTGACCGTTTCGCCGTCGACGACGATCTGCCCGGCGTTCGGCCGCTCGAGAAAATTGATGCAGCGCAGGAAGGTGCTCTTGCCCGATCCGCTCGCGCCGATGATGCTGATCACGTCGCCCTTGTTCGCGTTCAGCGAGACGCCCTTGAGCACTTCGTTGTCGCCGTAGCGCTTGTGAATGTCCTGAACGGCGAGCTTGCAAGCTTCGGTTTGAGTCGTGTGGAGCAAGATGCTCTCCCTTGGAAAATACGGATCAATCTTGGTGACGGCGCGCATGCGTCGCGCCGCTCATGCGTACCCGGTTCGCTCAATGCGTGCGCACCGCCAGGTAACCCAGCCAGTGACGCTCGGCGCGGCGGAACAGCGCCACCAGCGCGAACGACACCACGAGGTAGATCAGCGCCGCGAGGCCGAACGCGTCGAACGACTGATAGGTGGCGGAATTCGCGTCGCGCGCCACCTTCAGGATGTCCGGCACCGTGGCCGTGAACGCGACCGTGGTGGCGTGCAGCATCAGGATCACTTCGTTACTGTACAACGGCAGTGCCCGGCGCAGCGCGGACGGTATCACAATACGGCGGTACATCGTGAACCCGCTCATGCCGTAGGCGCGCGCCGCTTCCACCTCGCCATGCGAGGTCGAACGGATCGCGCCGGCGAAAATCTCGGTGGTGTACGCGCAGGTGTTCAGCGCGAAGGCGAGAATCGCGCAGTGAAAACCGCTGCGGAAAAACGCGTCGAGCAGTTGATGCGAGCGCACGAATTCGAGGCTGTACATGCCGGTGTAGATCAGCAGCAATTGCACGTACAGCGGCGTGCCGCGAAACACATAGGTGTAGAGGCGCACGGGCGTGGACAGCCAGCGCTTTTTCGACACCCGCGCCACCGCCAACGGTATCGCCAACACGAAGCCGATACCGACGGACGCCACCAGCAGCCACAGCGTGACCGCGAGGCCCGAGATGCGCTGACCGTCCCAGTACAGGAACGCGCGCCAGAATTGATTGAGGATATCGATCATGGTGGCTCAGAGCTCCGCGTGCCGCACGCCGATCGAATAGCGCTTTTCCAGCCAGATCAGCGCGAGATTCGATACCGTGGTGATCGCCAGATAGATCAGCGCGGCGACCAGGATGAAGAAGAACATGTTGAACGTGCTTTTGCCGGCGTCCTGCGCGGCCTTGACCACGTCCGCGAGACCGATGATCGACACGAGCGCCGTGGCCTTCACCAGCACCTGCCAGTTGTTGCCGATGCCGGGCAGCGCGAAACGCATCATCTGCGGAAACAGGATGCGCGTGAACACGCGCGCGCCGCTCATGCCATAGGCGCTGCCCGCCTCCAGTTGGCCGCGCGGCACCGCGAGAAACGCGCCGCGAAAGGTCTCGGTGAAATACGCGCCGTAGATGAAA
This sequence comes from Paraburkholderia sp. 22099, assembly GCF_052045835.1. NCBI lineage: Bacteria > Pseudomonadati > Pseudomonadota > Betaproteobacteria > Burkholderiales > Burkholderiaceae > Paraburkholderia > Paraburkholderia sp. 22099. The sequence continues at coordinate 63,847 of NZ_JBQEPU010000005.1, forward strand.
CCGAGCGTCAGCACGCCGGCCACGAACGGATCGATGTCGAACTGCGGCAGTTCGAGCGCGTCGGTGAGATTGTTGACCGCGATCTGGATGCTATAGAACAGCAGCAGCATCAGCACGAGGTCGGGCACCGAGCGGATCAGCGTCGTATAGCCGGTGGCGAGCGCCCGCAGCGGGCGGTTGAACGAGAGTTTCGCCGCCGCGCCCGCGAGGCCGAGCAGCACGGCGGCCGCCAGCGAGAGGACGGACAGCTCGATCGTCTGGATCGTGCCGGCGAGCAGCACCGGGCCAAAGCCGTAAAGGAACACGCGTGTCTCCATCCAGGTTCGTTGGGATGTCATGGACGACGCCGGCTTGCCTTGGCCGCTCGTCGTAGCATGCCGCGGAGTCTCGCAAGCGAAAATTAAATGCTCAAAGGCGGGCGCGCGGTTTGTTGCGGCGCATCAAGGCGGGCGTTGAGGACGCGGGAGGCTTGCAGCGCTTGGTGCTGCGGGCCGCGGGGATCGGCGGGCCCCCACGCGCCTCGCGCGCGCCGAGGCGATTTAGCAAGTTTCGGGTCGCTTTTTCGATAGATGGGAACGGTTGGATACAGCGCGGAGACTGGCCGAAAAATACCCGTATGGTTCGTAGATGAGTCGCGAAGCCCTTTCGTGACTCATCGATGAACGGCTTCTTGAGGTCGACTTCCCTGCGAACGGCCGACACGACACAACGCTCGCGACCCCGGGCGGTCCGAAAAAAAACCTACTCGAGCCCCAGCCGCGACCGGATCGCCGGCAGCATATGCTCCACGGCCGCGCGTCCCTCTTCGATCGCCGGCGCCGCGCGGTGAAAGTCGAAAATCCCCATGCCGCCCAGCCGCGGCTGAATCAGAATGTCGGCCGGTTCGCCCGCCAGGCGGCTGCGCGTGATCCGCACCTGCATGATGTCGATGCTCTGCGCGATCGAACTCAGCATGGACGGCACGCGCGCGCTCGGCGCGGGCGGCACGCGTACGTCGGTGGTGAAGCGCGCGTCGGCCGGCGCGAGCCAGCGCGGCCACGGCTTGCCGTTGCGGCGCAATGCGACCGGCGGCGGCGCATTCGGATCGATGGCGGGCGTGTCGACCACCGCGCCGCCGAAGTCCCGGCCGTTCAGAATGTCGTTGTTCAGATCGATGGCGATCACGCAGTCCGCCCGCATGCCGCGCGCCACCGAAACCGGCACCGGATTGCTCAGGCCGCCATCCACGAGCCAGACGCCGTTGTGCCACACCGGCGTGAAGATGCCCGGAATCGCAATCGACGCGCGCACCGCGTCCACCACGCTGCCGTCCTGCAACCAGCTTTCGCGGCCCGAATCGAGTTCGGTGGCGACCGCCGCGAACGGCATGTTCAACTGCGCGATCGAGCGGCCGGCGAATTTGTCGGCGAATAGTTGAATCACCTTGCGCCCGCCGAGCAAGCCGCCCGACAGGCGCAGATCGAGCAGCCGCACCACCGTCTGCCACGTGAGGCGCGACACCCACTCCTCGAGCCAGTCCAGGTCGCCGTTCGCGTAGACCGCGCCCACCAGCGCGCCGATCGACGTGCCGCACACCACGTCGGGCTTGATGCCCGCATCGTGCAGCGCGCGAATCGCGCCGATATGCGCCCAGCCGCGCGCGGCGCCGCCCCCCAATACCAGCCCGATGCGGCTGTACCGACGTCGACGTATCATGCTTGCCCCCGTCTTCTGTCCTGCGTCTTTTCTCGTCTATCGACCACGCATCACGTCCGAACGCGATGTGGTGTACACCTTCTGATACTGGTCGAAGTGCACGTTGAAAATGCCTTCTTCCGTCACGCCGCCCTCGCGCCACTTCCAGCTCCACACGGTTTCCGGCTTCAACGGAAACACCGCGACCTCGCCCGGCTTGCCGAGCAGGCGGCGCACTTCGTCCTCGCTCATGCCGATGCGGATCTTCGCGAAGTTGGCGGCGGTCAGCACCTGCGTGATCGCCTGCAATTTGCCGTCGCGGTCGATGTCGACCATGTAGGTGTTCAGCCCTTGCGGGCCACGTGGATATTCGAAGCGTTTTGAACCGTCGGTGTATGTGCGCTCGGTCTCCGGTTTACCCATTTGATCGCGAATCTGCGCCTCGGTCGTGACGCCCGGCGTCATGTTCTTGAGGAGGAGCGCGTCGGGTTTGACGGCGTTGAACAAGTCCTTGAGTTTTTGCACGGCGCGGTCGCTCTGTTGTTGGTCGCAGCCGCTCAGCGCGACGGATCCCGCCAGCATGGCGACGATAAGCAGTTTGAGGCTCACAGCGAGTTTCCTGTAGTGATGCGGGTCGGGCCACGCCCGTCCGCATCTCGTTGTGTAGTGTCTGCTACAGGATAACCGCGCAAGGAAAAAACCGCGAGCGAGAGCCGCGAGCCAGCGCGTGCAGTCGCGCGAGCCGGCTCGACATGAAAGAGGATGAAAGGCGGGATGAAAAGCGCGTGGCCTGAAAAGCAAAAAGGCGACGCTGTGCAAGCGTCGCCAGGTCGGTCGATACGGTCAACCGGAAGTGACAGCGGCCAGGTGGCCGCCTGAGACGAAGCACCGCGGACGACGCGCAGCGGTCAGGTTCCGGACGAAGCGGTGAGAGACCTTGGCCTCTGACCTTGCGCCATCGCCGGAATGAACGGACCGCTGCTGGTTTGGCCGCCCTGGTCCCTCGAAAAGCCTTCCAAGTGCAGCTAATCTAAACGGATTGGACACTTTAGACGAGAGCGCGTTTACACCGAATTGGCAGAGGATTTGCGTTCCGTGACAACCTCGGCCGCGCCGCGAGCGGCAACGCGCGCGTTCCTTATCCGCGCATGAAGGCGGCGAAGCCCGCGCGACCCGCGCCTTGCAGCACCGAATCGTTTTGCGGCGTGTGAATCCGCGCGCACAGCACGTCGCGGTAATGGCGTTCGAGCGGATTGTCGCGGCTCAAGCCCGGATTGCCGCTCGCCTCCACCGCCAGTTGCACAGCCTCGATCGACTGATTCGTCACCGTGTATTTGACCAGCGGCGCTTCGTCGAGCGTCATGTGCCGCGCGTGCGCGGCGGCGTCGAGCACGACGCGGTTGTTGAACAGCAGCGCGTCGATGCGGCCGAGCGTTTGCTCGAATGCGGGCAGGCTCGCGAGCGGCGCGCCGAGATTGCCAGGCTTGCGCTCGACGGCCCAGCGCGCGAACCAGTCGCGCGCGGCCCGCGCGACGCCGTCATAAACGGCCGGCAGCAGCACGCTCATCCACGCCAAACCCAGCGCATCCAACCCGGCGCCCGGCTCGCCTGGCGGATGGACATCCACTGCGTGCGCGGCGGGTACGGACACGCTGTCGAACACCAGTTCGTGACTGCCGGTCGCGCGCATGCCGAGATGGTTCCATTCGCTGCCGACGCGCACGCCGGGCGCATCGCGCGGCACGAGCCAGACGCCGACGCGCGGCGGCGTCTCGTCGCTGCGCGCCCACACCGCGAGCCAGGCGAGGCCGGGACTGCCGGTCGAATACAGCTTGCTGCCGTCGATGATCCAGCCGTCAGCGCCGCGCCTCGCGATCGTCGACGGCAAGCCGCCGCGCGCCGGCGTGCCGAGTTCGGGTTCGACGCGCAGCGAGTTGATCAGCGCGCCGTCGCGCACCGCTTCGCGCGCGACGCGTTCGCGCAGTTCGACCGGCCAATGCGGATTGCCCTGCAAGCGATGATGAAACAGATACTGCATCACCAGCACGAGCGCCGTGGACGGCTCGCCGCGCGCCACCGCGCGCACCACCTTCAACGCGTGCGGCAAGCTCGCGCCCGCGCCGCCGAGCGCAACGGGCACCGTCAGCGAGAGCAGATCGAATTCGTGCAGGCGCGCGAGGTTCGCATGCGGAAATTCGGCCGTGCGATCGTAGTGCGCGGCGCTCGCGGCGAACTCGCTCGCGAGTTGCGCGAGCAATGCGTCGAAGGCATCGCTGTCAAGCGGCGGATGACGGCGGGTCACTGCGGGATCGGCAAGCGGGGCATTCATGCGTGGGCTCTACAAGGTGATGACGGCGGCGGCAAAAGCATCGGAAAGTTCACGGCCTTCATGGCCTTCATGGCCTTCATGGCCTTCACGGCAAGGGAAAGCTGCGATCGAAGCTCGCGCGCACGTCCAGATGCGCGCGGATCACGTTGGCGGCTTCGTAGGTATCGGCGGTGCGCTGCTGCGCGGCGACCACGCTGTCGTCGATCGCCACGGGATGCACCTGGCCGCGTCGATAGACCGTTTTCAATACGTCCGTCGGCAAACCCGTGACGCGCGATTGCATCGCCGCGACTTCGTCGGGATGCGAGAGCGCCCAGCGCTGGCCGATCGCCACACGCTTCAGGAAGTCGGCGAGTTGCGCGCGCTTCTCCGCAATCGCGCGCTCGGTCGCCACCTGATAGCTGAGTCCTTCCGACAGGCCGACGCCGTTGGCGATGATGCGGTCGCGATCGCGCGCTTCGCCGAGCGCGGTGTACGGGTCCCACACGGACCACGCGTCCACGCTGCCGGACGCGAGCGCCGCCTTGGCGTCGGCGGGCGCGAGGAAGACGAAGGTGACGTCGGTCAGCGGCACGTTGGCTCTTTTCAATGCGGCAAGCGCGAGATAGTGGCCGATCGAGCCGCGCGTCGTCGCAATGCGTTTGCCCTTGAGGCTCGCGGCGTCGGTCAACGGCGAATGTTCGCGGACCACGATCGCCAGATCGAGCGGCGTCGAACGGGTGGCCGCGACCGCGCGCACTCGCGCGCCGGCGGCGAGCGCGAACACGAGCGGCGCGTCGCCGAGGCCGCCGACATCGACGGCGCCCGCGTTCAACGCTTCACCGAGCGGCTGCGCGGCGGGGAAATTGAACCACTCGATCTTGTACGGCAGGTCTTTCAGTTGACCGGAAGCTTCGAGAATGCCGCGCGTTTGCAACGACTGGTCGCCCACTTTGAGCACCGGCAGATCAGCCGCATGGGAAGGCGCCGCGCACAGCATCGCGCCGATCGCGAGCGTCGCGACGACGAATGGTTTGGCCAACAGGGATTGCGGGAATCGCGCAACGGATGAGAGCGAAAACGAAGAACGGGAAGTCGTCATAGCGGCGCTTACGTCATGGCATCGAGATGATGGGTCATTGACGATAAGGGACGCGTCCGCATAAGACAAACGCCTTATTCTTCTAAGCAAATACGCGGATTTTTATCGAACGGCGAGGCTCTACGTGAAGCGATTTCGCGCACGCGGCGCAGCGCGGGCGCGCGGCTTGAACCGCGCACCGTGCGTGCCCGCTTCGCCGCTTTCCCGCGCCCTGCCCCGCATCGCTCGCTTCACCCGCCCGGCTCGCGCGAGCATGCGCGAACGAACACCAACACGCGCCAAATCAGACCACATGAAAACCATGCGTGCCGTCGCGGCCGAGTTGCTCGACGAGGCCATACTCCCACTCCAGATAGGCGTTCATCGCTTCGCGCGCGTTATCGGTTCCCTCGTAAGGACGCCGGTAACGGTCGATACGCGGCGACGCCAGCCGCGTCTCACCGCTCTCGACCGGCAAGCCCGCCTCGATCCACGCGCTCGTGCCGCCGCTCAGCACCTGCACCGGTTTGCCGGTCGACGCCGCCAGTTCGGGCGCCGCGAAACGCGCGAGCAGGCTGCTGCCGCAGGTCACCACATAACGTCGCGCGTCGGGCAGCTTGTCGTGCAGGGCCGTCTCGAGCTGGCTGCGAATCACGAACCACGCGCCGGGAATGTGCCGCTTCACATAGTTCGCGCTGGTCGTGAAATCCAGCACGACGGTGCCGGGCGATTGCAGCAGCGTGACCAGTTCGGCCGGCGTGATTTCGTCGACGGCGGGCGGCGTGGGCGCATGGCGAGCCGCGGGCGGCGCCGCGCCTTTTTCGCTGAAGTCCGCGGCGGTCAAACCGTCCACCACGTACACCTCGATGTTCATCTGCGCGAGCCACGACGCGGTCATGTTCGCGCGCACGCCGTCGCTGTCCGCGAGAATCACGCGCGCGCCGCGCACCGGCGCGACCATGTCGGTTTCCTGCACCAACTGGCCGCCCGGCACACTGCGAAAGCCGGGCACGTGGCCCGCTTCGTACTCTTCCGGCGTGCGCACGTCGAAGCGATAGACGGTGCGCACCGCCTCGTCGGCCCAGCGGCGCGCTTCGTCACGCGACGTGCGGCCCACTCGCGCGCGCTCGGCCACCTCGCGCGCGGCGTCGGCGGCGGCCAGCCGAAGCGTGTCGTCGAGCACCGGATCGAAGCGGCGCAAGCTGCCATGCGCGAGCGGCTGACCGGCAAGGGTCCAGCCGATCGTGCCGTTGCGCAGCGCCGCGACCGGATTCGGCACGCCCGCGTTGATCAGCGTCTGCGCGCCGATGATGCTGCGCGTGCGCCCCGCGCAATTGACGATGATCCGCGTGGCCGGGTCCGGCGCGAGCTGCCGCGCGCGCAACGCCAGTTCGGCGCCCGGCACGCTGATGCTGCCGGGAATGTTCATGGTCTGGTACTCGTCAAAGCGGCGCGCGTCCAGCACCACCACGTCGGCTTCGCGATCGAGCAGCGCCTGAACCTCGGGCGCGGTCAGCGACGGCGTGTGACGCTTGCTTTCCACCAGTTCGCCGAAGGCCTTGCTCGGCGCGTTGACGTCCTTGAACAACTCGCCGCCGGCGGCGCGCCAGCCTCGCAAACCGCCTTCGAGCAGCGTGACATCGGTATAACCCAACTCATCCAGACGGCGCGCGGCGCGCTCGGCGAGGCCCTCGCCGTCGTCCAGCACGACGATCGGCACGGCGAGGCGCGGCAAGCGCACGGGCGCGTCCAGTTCGAGGCGCGACAGCGGCAGATTGGCGGCAAACAGCGGATGACCGCGTGCGTGCGGATCTTCCTCGCGCACGTCGACGAGCGCGATTTCCTCGCGTTCGAACAGTGCGCGGCGCACGTCTTCGAATGACCGGGTACGGAACTCTTTAACGAAACTCATGGGATCACGGACTCCTTCGAAACATTCCAGATATTCGGCAGCACGTCGTTCGAGTAGCCGGAGACAAACGCCTTGCGGCCACCGCCGGCGGGATACACCGAGCGCGTCACCGCGCCGATGTTTCCACCGTACACGTGAATGCTGATCGACGTACGGTCACCAAAAGCGTTGCTCACGCGATGGATATCGCCGAGGCGCGGCGACACCGCGTCCACCGTGCCGGCCGCGAGGCGTTTCGCCGCCCCCGTTTCCACCAGCGCGCCGTCCGCGGCGATGCGGTATGCCTGCGCAATTTCCGCGCCACGCAGCACGCCGATCAAACCCCATACGGTGTGATCGTGGACCGGCGTCGACTGCCCCGGCCCCCACACGAAACTGACGACCGAAAAACGCTGCCGCGCATCCGCGTGCAACAGGTACTGCCGATAGCGCTCGGGATCGGGTTGCGCGAACGCGTCGGGCAGCCAGTCGTCGTGTGCGATCAGTTCACGCAGCGCGGCGCCGCCGGCTTCGAGCAGATGCGCTTCGGGCGCCGCTTCGTCGACGAGCGACGCAATCCGGCCGACGAACGCGCGCAAGCGGTCGGGCCTCGAAATTCGGGTCATCGGTGGTTAGAAAGAATAGGTCAGAAGATAAGGCGCGGCGAACTATTCACGCACCGCGAGCGAGCGCCGCATTGAAAGTGTCGGTCCACATCGGTGCAACATCGACATGCCGCTCGATCACGGCGGCGCGCGCGAACGTGTCGGCCACCTGCTGTTCGCTCGCGATGTCCGCCGCCGTGACGCCGGTGACGCGGCGCGCCTGGCTCTGGTTGCGGTACAACGAGAGGATCGCCGCTTCCGGCACGCGCAATTCGGCGGACAGGACTTTGGCATACGCGTCCTGATGCCGGGCGAACCACTGGCACGCACGCTGCAGCCGCACCAGCAGATCCGCGGACGCCGCCCGCCGCGGCGGATCGGCAAGCGCCGCCGGATGCCCGTAATACAGGTAGTTGCCGGACAGGTAGCCGTTGGCGTTTTTCAGCACGCGCGCGCCCGCTTGCGAGATCGCGAGCGGCACGTTGTAGCCGTAGATCGCCCAGGCGTCGAGCGAACCGGCGTTGAAGGCCGCGAAGCCGTCGCGCGGCGCGAGCGAGGCCGCCTGGATATCGTTGAACGACAGCCCCGCTTCCTCGAGCATGCGCAGCAGGTAGTAATGCGTGGTGGTCGCGCGCAGATAGCCGACGCGCTTGCCCTTGAGATCGGCGATCGAACGGATCGCCGAGCCTTTCGGCACCAGCACGACCTGGTTGTTGACGTCGTCCTTGTAGACCGCGATCACGCGGATCTGCGCGTTTTGCAGCCGCGCGAAAATCGGTGGAATCTCGCTGCCCGAGGCGATGTCGAGCGAGCCGCCGTTCATCGCCTCGATCATCGCGTTGCCGGACTGGAACTCGGACCAGTCGATCGTGTACGGCGTGTCGGCGAGGCCCGCGGTTTTCAGCAGCGTGGCGTCGCCGCCTTTGTAGGTCGCGACGCGCAAGCGGACCTGGCTCAGGTCGAGGTGGGGATCGGTTTTGTCGTTTGGCTCGGCGTTTGGCGCGGCGTTTGTGGTGGCGTTTGCGGCGGAGGCCGCGTCGGAGATCAGGCCCGTGCTGGCGGTGAGCCACGGGGCGGCCGGCAACGCGGCCACGAGCCGGCGGCGCCGGAGCGACGCCGGCGAATCGGTAGATTGGGTCATCGTGGGGGAAGGTTCAGGTGAGGACGTCGGGCTCGGCTTCGACCAACCCTTCCAGCAGGCTCTGGAATGCGAATAGCGCGCCGCCCGCGCGGCCTACCTGCTCGTGCGTGAGCGTGGCGACGTCGTGCGCAATCGGCTGCGGCGTGCCGGCGGCTTCGGCAAGCAGTTGCGCGTGGCAGGCATTGTCGAGCGCGATGTACCACCAGGCCGCGGCCTCGACGCTCGGGCCCGCCGTGAGAATGCCGTGATTCTTCAGGATCACCGCGCGGCGTTGGCCGAGCGCCGCCGCGATGCGCGCGCCTTCGTCGGTATCGAGCACGACGCCGCGGAAGTCGTCGAACAACGCGTGGTCCTGATAGAACGCGCACGAGTCCTGGGTGAGCGGATCGAGCGTGCGGCCGAGCGTCGACCACGCCTTGCCGTACAGCGAATGCGTGTGCGCCGCCGCGATCACGTCGGGACGCGCTTCGTGAATCGCCGCGTGAATCGCGAAGGCCGCCTGATTCACCGGACCCTCGCCGACCACGATGTCCCCTTGCGCATTCACCAGCAGCAGATCGGACACGCGAATGCGGCTGAAATGCTTGCCGAACGGATTGACCCAGAAGTGATCGGGCCACTCGGGATCGCGCGCGGTGATATGCCCGGCGAGCCCCTGATCGAAGCCGTGGCGCGCGAACAGACGAAACGCGACCGCAAGCCGTTCCTGCCGGTAGCGGCGTTCGTCCGCGATGCTTTCGCGCGGCGGGACGTCGTCGAACCAGAACTTGCGCCGCGGCGCGTGTCGTTCGAGCGTGGACGAATCACGGGTGCGTCGCGGGGCTAGTGAGAGATCGGTCATCGCGCCTCCGTTCACGCCGCCACGCGCTCGACGCGCGCGATCCGCTCGCGGGTCGCCGGAATCAGTTCGCGGCCGTAGTCGATCGCGTCTTCGAGCGGATCGAAGCCGCGCACGAGGAAGGTCGAGACGCCGAGCGCGTAATACTCGGCGAGCGTCTCGGCGACCTGGTCCGGCGTGCCGACCAGCGCCGTCGAATTCGAGCGGCCGCCGATTTCCTTCGCAATGCCGGTCCAGAGGCGCTCGTCGACGCGGTCCGATTCACCGGATGCCGCGAGCAGCCGGCGCGCGCCCTCGCTCTGCGCCGGCCCGCCGACCCCGAGTCCTTGCGCCGCGCGCAGCCGTCGGGTCTCTTCGAGAATATGGTCCGCGCGCTCCCACGCGGCGGCTTCGGTGGCGGCGAGAATCGGCCGGAACGACACGGAGAAGCGCACGCTGCGGCCGTGTTTGGCGGCTTCGGCGCGCACGCGGGCGACTTGCTCGCGCACTTGCGCTTTCGATTCGCCCCACAGCGCGTAGACATCCGCGTGACGGCCGGCGATTGCGAGCGCGGGCGCCGACGCGCCGCCGAAGTACACGGGGATGTGCGGCTGCTGCACCGGCTTTACTTCGGAGAAAGCCTGTTCGAAGCGGTAGTACTGGCCGTCGTGGTCGAACGGTTCGGCTTCGGTCCAGACACGGCGCAGGATGTGCAGGTATTCGTCGGTGCGGGCATAGCGTTCGTCGTGCGAGAGGAAGTCGCCGTCGCGGCGTTGTTCGGCGTCGTCGCCACCGGAGATGATGTGCACGGCGAGGCGGCCGCCCGAGTAATGGTCGAGCGTTGCGAGCTGACGCGCGGCGAGCGTCGGCGCGACGAAGCCGGGGCGATGCGCGAGCATGAAATGCACCTTGCTCGTGACGCTGGCCGCGTGCGCGACGGTCAGGAGCGCGTCGGGGCTCGTGGAATGATGCGGCACGAGGATACGGTTGAAACCCGCGGCTTCGTGAGCACGGGCGAATTGCCCAATGTACTCGATGTCGATCGCCGGACCTTGCGGCGCGTGCGTTTCAGACACCTTGCGGGTCTGGATCATGCCGATGAATTCGATGGACACGATGGGGGTCTCCCGGAATGGATGGGTGTGCGCCCGGCGTGGATAGGCTCGGCTGGGCGGCGGCGGTTCTTGTTCGACGCATTTGCTGTTTGCTCAGGGGAGTTAAGGTAGCAGCGCTGAATGCGCTTGTTAAATATTGATCGGCGATATGTTTATCGGGTTTGGGTGGAATGAGGCTTGGCGTTTCGGCCCCGCAGCGCGTGGTAGCTCGGCGGCCCGGATGTATTCCAGGCGGAGAGAGCCAACGGGTTGTTGCGCGGGGCGATCTGTTTGCGAAGTTCGCAAAACCGCGCAACCCGAGGCGGCGGAACGCCGAATGGATGGCGCGCGGAGCATGGCTGACCGCGAAAGTAGCCGTGCGCGCGAGGCACAGGCGATCGCGCTAAAAACCGAGCGCGAGATATTGAAGTGAAGAAGTCACGCAAGGCGCGGCTTGCCCGTCAGCCGCGCCCCAACCCATCAATCCGCCCCCTGACTTGCGCGATCACCGGCACCCAGTCACCGACCCGCGGCTGTCGAAACAACGCGATGGAATCGTACCAGGCCGTGACCGGCGAGGCATCGCCCCAGAACCATGCGGATACGTGGTCGATCATCAGGCAGGTCGGCACGCCGAGCGCACCGGCCAGATGCGCGGGCCCGCTGTCGATCGTGACCACCAGATCCAGATTCGCCAGCAACGCCGCTACATCGTCGAATCCGGATCGAAAATGATGCGTCAGGTCGACGACTTCCAGCCCCTTGGCTCGCCACTGCGCGACCGTCTCGCCGCGTCCCGGCGACAACGCGAAATAGCTCACGCCCGGCACATTCAATAGCGCTTCGAATTGCCCGGCGGGCACCGAGCGCCGCATGTCGCGGATATGCTCGGGATTGCCGTTCCACACCAGCCCGACCGTGCGATTGCGCTTGTTACCGGCGACGCGCGCGTCGACATGGGCGTCGATCCGCTTGCGCCATGCCTGAACGAGCGACGGCTCGGCGCTCAGGTACGGCGCGCCCCATCCGGCAGCCTCGAAAACGCCGAGCCGCAGCGGCAGGCTCATCAGCCCGCAGTGGAAATCGGGCCGTGTTTCGAGGCTCGTTTCGAGCGGTAAATCGGCGGGCAATATCCGCTCGAACAAATGCCGCAACGGCCCGTCGTGACCGAAGATGACCCGGCCGCCTTCGCGTCGCGCCCGCTGCGCCAAAAGCGGCAGAAAGCGCACCGCCCAAAGGCAGTCGCCATTGCCTTGTTCGCCATAGACAACCAGCGTCTTGCCGGCCAGCGATTCGCCCCGCCAATGCGCGCTGATTGCCGCGAGCGCATGCTGCGCGTTGTTGAGATCGTCGGCGAACGCGACGCGTGCTTCGTAATGCGCCCAGCCCTCGGCGAAACGCCCGGAACGAAGTTCGAGTTCCGAGAGGTCGAACAGCGCATGCGCGTTGTTCGGCGCGAGCACCAGCACGTGCCTGAGCAACGCCTCGGCTTCGGCAAAACGCGCCTGCTCCTTCACGCACAGCGCGAGCTTGTGTAGCGCCACCGGGTTGCCGGGTACGACGCGCACCGCTTCGCGCAGCAGCCGCTCGGCCGTGGCGAAGTCGTCGCGCTGCTGGATGGCCGCGGCGCGCCAGATCAGCGCGTCGGCGTTTTCGACGTTTTGCGAGAGCAGCAGTCCGGTGGCGGACTCGACCAGCGCCCAATCGCGCACGACGAACGCCGTCTGCGCAATCGTGTGAAGGAGCGTGGCTTCGTGGGAAGGATCGAGTCGATAGGCGCGCACCAGCGCGGCAAGCGCCTCGCGTTGGCCCGCTTTGTCACTGCCTGCGTGCTGCAGCAGCATCTGGCCCAACGCGAGCCACTCGGCGGCGCCCGCATTGGGCGCGGCAGCACGCGCGCGCAAGTCCGCCAGTGGTCTACTGGGGGGCAGGGTATTCAGGTCGTTCATCGGAAAGGCGCCACGCCGCGTGGCATGAAAACGAAGGCGCGCGGGAAACGCCCGTTACGGCGCACTCGCCGCGATCTTCGGCGTGCTGACCGCGACATCGCCGCACTGTGCGCGGTGGCGCAGCGCGTGGTCGACCAGCACGAGCGCGAGCATCGATTCAGCGATCGGCGTGGCGCGAATGCCGACACACGGATCATGCCGCCCGAACGTTTCGACGATGGCCGGCTGCCCCGCCTTGTCGATCGAACGGCGCGGCGTGCGAATGCTCGACGTGGGCTTGATCGCGATCGACACCGTGATGTCCTGCCCGGTGGAAATGCCGCCGAGCACGCCGCCCGCGTGATTGCCGACGAAGCCCTCCGGCGTCAGTTCGTCGCCATGCACCGAACCGCGTTGCGCGACGCTGGCGAAGCCCGCGCCGATCTCGACGCCCTTGACGGCGTTGATGCCCATCATCGCGTGCGCGATGTCCGCGTCGAGACGGTCGAACAGCGGCTCGCCAAGGCCGACCGGCACGCCGGAAGCCACCACGTTGATGCGCGCGCCGATCGAGTCGCCCTCCTTGCGCAGCGCGTCCATGTACGCTTCCAATTGCGGCACGATCTCGGCGTTCGGCGCGAAGAACGGATTTTCACGCACTTGCGCCCAGTCGACGAAAGGCACGTCGATCTCGCCGAGCGCGGCCATGTAGCCGCGAATCTCGACGCCGAACTTCTCGCGCAGCCACTTCTTCGCGACCGCGCCCGCCGCCACCGTGGGCGCCGTCAGACGCGCCGACGAACGGCCGCCGCCGCGATAGTCGCGAATGCCGTATTTCTGCCAGTAGGTGTAGTCCGCATGACCTGGGCGGAACGTCTCGGCGATGTTGCCGTAGTCCTTGCTGCGCTGGTCCGTGTTGCGGATCAGCAGCGCGATCGGTGCGCCGGTGGTCTCACCTTCGAACACGCCGGACAGGATCTCGACCTTGTCTTCTTCCTGACGCTGCGTGACGTGGCGCGACGTGCCGGGTTTGCGGCGGTCGAGTTCGAGCTGGATGTCGGCTTCGTTGAGCGCCATGCCCGGCGGGCAGCCGTCGATCACGCAGCCGATAGCGGGACCGTGCGATTCGCCGAAGGTCGTGACAGTGAAAAGCGTACCGAGCGTGTTGCCGGACATGGGCGTCGTCCAAAAGAAATGCGGGGGAAGCGTTATTATGCCAGCCCGCATGGCGCGAGGGCGGGCCGCCCGCGTGCTTATGACTTGAGGACAAGCCGCGAGCCGCCGCGACGCCGGCGCGGCCTTACTTGCGCGCCCCACGCAATTCGGTGACGATCCGCTGCAGCATCTCCGGCGTCGCGAGCGCCGGATCGATCGGCTCGCCCACCGCCAGGGTCAGCCGGCTCATCACGCCCTTCTGTATCGGCCGCGGCCAGCGCGCATCGTCGGCGCGCGAAAACACGCTGCCCCACAGGCCGCGCAGCGCCATCGGTATCACCGGCGCGGGCGTGCGCCGGATGATTTCGGTCACGCCGTGGCGAAACGGATTCATTTCACCGGTTCTCGTGAGCTTGCCTTCCGGGAAAATACAGACCAGTTCGCCCTCGGCGAGCGCCTGCGCGCATCGCTCATAAGCTTGCGTGAGCAGCTGGGCGTCCTGATGCGCCGGCGCGATAGGAATCGCCTTCGCATGACGGAACACCCAGCCGGCGAACGGCGACCTGAAGATCTGATGGTCCATCACGAAACGGATCGGCCGCGGGCTCTCCGCCATGATCACGATCGCGTCGACAAAGCTCACGTGGTTGCACACCAGCACCGCGGCGCCTTCCTCGGGAATGCGCTCGGCATGCACGAGACGCATCCGGTAAAACGTATGCACGAGCACCCATGCGATGAAGCGCAGCAGAAACTCGGGCACCAGCGAATAGATGTAGGTCGCGACGACGATGTTCAGCAACGCCGTAACCAGAAAAATCGCCGGAATGCCGAAGCCCGCCGCGGTCAACGCCATCGCCATCAGCGCCGAGACGATCATGAACAACGAATTCAGAATATTGTTCGCGGCGATGATGCGCGCGCGGTAGCTCGGCTGGCTGCGGCTCTGGATCAGCGCGTAGAGCGGCACGCTGTAGAACCCGCCGAACATGGCGAGCAGGAACAGGTCGGCCAGCACGCGCCAATGGGCGGGCCGCACGAGAAATTCGCCGACGGCGAGCAGATGTCCCGCGGGCGGCAGCGCGCGGCTCGCGAAAAACAGGTCGATTGCGAACACGCTCATGCCGATCGAGCCGAGCGGCACCAGGCCGATTTCGATGCGCCGCTTCGAGAGCTTTTCGCACAACAGCGAACCGATGCCGATGCCGATCGAGAACGTGCCGAGCAGCACCGTCACCACGTCCGGGTCGGCGGACAGCACGTTTTTCGCAAAGCTGAAAAACGACGACAGAAAAGTCGCGCCGACGAACCACAGCCACGATATGCCGAGCAGGCTCAGAAACACGGTGCGGTTTTCGCGCGCCAGCTTCAGGTTGCGCCACGTCTCGCTAACCGGATTCCAGTTGATGCGCAGGTCCGGCTGCGGCGCCGCCGTGACCGGCACGAAGCTCGACACGAAGCGCCCCGCCAGCGCAACCGCGACACAGGCGCAAGCCAGCACGATCGCGCCATGTTCGACGAACCCCGCGCCGGCGCCGCCGACGATCGTGCCGATCAAGATCGCGACGAACGTGCCCATCTCGACCATGCCGTTGCCGCCCACCAGTTCCGCCTTCGACAGATGCTGCGGCAGGTACGAGTATTTGACCGGTCCGAACACGGTCGAATGGACGCCCATCAGAAACGTGCATGCATACAGCAACGGTGCGTTATGCAGCAGAAAACCCGCGCCGCCGATCAGCATCACGACGATCTCGAAGCTCTTGACGAAGCGCGTGAGCATCGCCTTGTCGTACTTGTCGGCGATCTGGCCGGAGGTGGCGGACAGCAGCACGAACGGCAAGATGAAGATCGCCGAAATCAGAAACGCCGCCGTTTTCGGATCGACGCCGGAAAAGCGCGCCGCCTGATACGTGACGAGCGACGTGAAGCCGATCTTGAAGACGTTGTCGTTCATCGCGCCGAGGAACTGGGTCCAGAAAAAAGGCGCGAAGCGGCGCTGCCGCAGTAGCCGGAACTGCGATTCGTGCGCCTCGTGCGGGCGCGCGGCACGACGGCCGGCAGGTATCGGACGATCGCTCATGAAGGTCGGGGAACGGGTTGAACGAGCAACGAGAGGGAAGAGACGCGGGCCCGGAGACAAAAAAAGCGCGCGCTTTCGCGCGCGCCTTGACTGCATTTTCGCGCTCACGGCAACGCCGAACGCCGCGGCGAGCCACCGCGCATCAACGCGCCGGCTGCTGCTCCTGTTGCTCTTCCGGCCAGTCGCGGATGTATGCCTTGAGCATGCGATTTTCGAAGCCCTGTTCTTCGACCACCGCCTTCGCGACGTCGTAGAACGAGATCACGCCCATCAGCGTGCGGGCTTCCATGACGGGCAGATAGCGCACGTGGTGCTCGAGCATCATGCGGCGCACTTCGTTGACGTCCGTTTCGGGCGTGCAGGTGAGCGGATGGTCGTCCATGACCTTACGGATCGTTGACGTGCCGACGCTGCCGCCATGCTTGCTCAGCGTGAGAATGATTTCACGGAAGGTGAGCATGCCGACCAGGTCGCCGTATTCCATCACGACGAGCGAGCCGATATCGTGCTCGGCCATGGTGTTGACTGCGTCGTGCAGCGTGGTATCCGGCGTAACCGTGAAAAGGGTGTTGCCCTTGACTTTAAGAATGTCGCTGACTCGCATGATCGTCTCCCGTGATACCCGCTAAGCTCGTAATGCATGAATGACTTTCGATCCTAGCGGAAAGGCCCATAAAAGGAAAGCGGCCCGCCCGCCAAGGCGCGGCGGGCGTTCGCCTGCCCGAACCCGCATGAGCGCTCGCGCGCGCATCGGGAAAACCGCGCTTGATGCGGTTCGTGCCGGTGATAGGATGGCCGCCACTTTCACCTTTCGCGAGGCCGTCCGTGGCCCCGCCGCCCAGGATGTCCGCCAACCGTTTCGATACGCTTGCGCTGCACGCCGGCGCCGCTCCCGACCCCGCCACCGGCGCGCGCGCCACACCCATTTACCAGACTACCTCCTTTTCGTTCCGCGATTCGGACCACGCCGCGGCGCTCTTCAATATGGAGCGCGCCGGCCATGTCTACTCGCGCATCTCCAACCCGACCGTGGCCGTGTTCGAGGAGCGCGTCGCCGCACTGGAGAACGGCGCGGGCGCGATCGGCACGGCGAGCGGCCAGGCCGCGCTGCATCTGGCGATCGCCACGCTGATGGGCGCGGGCTCGCATATCGTCGCCTCCAGCGCGCTGTACGGCGGCTCGCACAATCTGCTGCATTACACGTTGCGGCGCTTCGGCATCGAGACGACCTTCGTCAAACCCGGCGATCTCGACGCATGGCGCGCCGCGCTGCGCCCGAACACGCGCCTGCTGTTCGGCGAGACGCTCGGCAATCCCGGCCTCGACGTGCTCGACATCGCCGCGCTCGCGCAGATCGCGCACCAACACCGCGTGCCGCTGCTGGTCGACTCCACCTTCACCACGCCCTACCTGCTCAAACCGTTCGAGCACGGCGCCGACTTCGTTTATCACTCGGCCACCAAGTTTCTCGGCGGGCACGGCACGACGATCGGCGGCGTGCTGGTGGACGGCGGCACCTTCGACTTCGACGCCTCGGGGCGCTTCCCCGAATTCACCGAGCCCTACGAGGGCTTTCACGGCATGGTCTTCAGCGAGGAAAGCACCGTCGCGCCGTTCCTGCTGCGCGCGCGCCGCGAGGGTTTGCGCGACTTCGGCGCGTGCCTGCATCCGCAAGCCGCCTGGCAACTGCTGCAAGGCATCGAAACGCTGCCGCTGCGCATGGAACGGCACGTCGCCAACACGCGCCGGGTGGTCGAATTCCTCGCCGCTCACGCAGCGGTCGAAACGGTCGCCTATCCGGAACTGCCGACGCATCCCGACCATGCGCTCGCCAAGCGTCTGCTGCCGCGCGGCGCGGGCGCGGTGTTCAGCTTCAACTTGCGCGGCGACCGCGCCGCCGGACGCGCGTTCATCGAAGCGCTCTCGCTGTTCTCGCACCTCGCGAACGTGGGAGACGCGCGCTCGCTGGTGATCCACCCCGCATCGACCACGCACTTTCGCATGGATGCCGCCGCGCTCGCCGCGGCGGGGATCGCCGAAGGCACGATCCGCCTGTCGATCGGTCTCGAAGACCCCGACGATCTGATCGACGACCTCAAGCGCGCGCTGAAGGCCGCGCAGAAGGCGAGCGGGTCGGGCGCATCCGCAGGAGGCGCATCGGGCCCAGCGCATAGGGATGCCAAAACCGGCGCATCCGGCCAAGGCGCGATTGAAGCCAGGACCGATGCCTCCCCGTCCGCCCCTGCCGCCAAACCCCGCCCGGAGTCCGCATGATCCTCACCGTCCAAGGCAAACCGGCTTACGTGTACACCGGCGGCAAGCCGTTCGATGCGAGCCTGCCGAGCGCCGTGTTCATCCACGGCGCCGAGCACGACCATAGCGTCTGGGCGCTGCAAACGCGCTACTTCGCGCATCACGGCTTCGGCGTGCTGGCGGTGGACTTGCCGGGACATTGCCGCAGCGCCGGGCCCGCGTTGACCACCGTGACGGCGACGGCTGACTGGCTGGCCGCGCTGCTCGATGCCGCCGGCGTGCAACGCGCGTTCGTGGCAGGCCACAGCATGGGCTCGCTGATCGCGCTCGACTTCGCGGGCCGCTATCCCGAGCGCGCCACGCATCTCGCCCTACTCGCCACCGCCATGCCGATGGCCGTCTCCGACACGCTGCTCGAAGCCGCGCTGCATCGCGAGCCCGATGCCATCGCCATGGTCAACGACTGGTCGCACTCGACGCTCGCGGCCAAGCCCTCCTGCCCCGGCCCCGGCTTCTGGTTGCACGGCATGAACCAGCGGCTGATGGAGCGCGTCGCGGCAACCGGCGAACCGCACCTGTTCCATACCGACTTCACGGCTTGCAATACCTACGCGGACGGCCTCGCCCGCGCCGCCCAAGTGCGTTGCGCGGTGCGCCTGATCGTCGGCCGGCGCGATGCGATGACCCCGCCGCGCGCCGCCAGGGCGCTCGCCGATGCGCTCGCGCAAAGAGGCGTGGCGATCGACACCGTGATGCTCGAAGCCGGCCATGCGCTGATGACCGAGCAGCCCGACGCCACGCTCGACGCCCTTTTCAGCTTCGCTTGCAGCCCGCCTCGCGTCGCCTCATAACGACCGGCAAACGAGAGCGGAGCCAGCACGATAGCCGCGGCGAAACATGCGCGCCATCGGCCGAACGGCCAGGTTGCGCGCATGCGCCGATAGCCGCACAATGGATCGAGCCTGTCCTGTTTGCCGTGCGCTTTCGGGCATTCCGGCACGCGGCGAAGCCATTCGAAGCGACGGGCACGGAATCGGGAAGCATGGAAATTCGGAGGCCGTGATGGGTCATACCGCACACACCGATCACTTCGCGAGTTTCGCGGAGTTCTATCCGTTCTATCTGAGCGAGCATCGCAACACGGTCTCGCGGCGGCTGCATTTCGTGGGTTCGCTCGGCGTGATCGGCTGTCTCGCCATGGCGCTCGCCACCGGCCACTGGCTGTGGCTGCCGGTGGCCGTGGTCTGCGGATACGGCTTTGCCTGGGTCGGGCATTTCTTCTTCGAGAAGAACCGGCCGGCCACCTTCCGTCATCCGCTCTATAGCCTGATGGGCGACTGGGTGATGTTCAAGGACATCTGCGTCGGCAAGATCTCGCTGTAGTTTTCATGCCGCCGACGCATTGCCCGCCGGGCCGCTACGCCGCCTGATGCGGCATGGACGAAGCGCCCTGCACGCTCTCCTGCGCACGCGCCGCGCGCGAGGCCGCGCGTGCGGCCAGCAAGGCCGCGAGCGTCACCTTCAGCTTGTCGTTTTGCAGCGCGGCCAGAAGCGTTGCGCCGTCCACCCGCGTGGAGTTGAGTTCAAGCTGATATTGGAGTTCGGCGCGGTCGATGATGAACAGGTCGAACAATCGCTCAACCGTGATCTGCGCCGGATTCGCCAGCAGAAGGAAATGCGGGCGCACGCCGTCTTCCTGCAATTGCGCGATCCATTCGATTTCCTCGAGCTTTTGCAGCAGGTTGATCGTGGTGTCCAGATCGCGGCGAAGCATTCGCGACAGGTCGGGCACGGTGTAGCCGCGCTCGCCGGCGTCGCGCGCCTCGGCGAGCCGCGCAAGCAGTTCGAGCGAATCGAACAGATTGCTGCCCTCGAACGTGGGCCGGTGAAACTGCCCGATGCGAATCGCCGGCAAGGCGGAGGCGATCATCGCGCCCGCCAGGGTGATGAACCAGCACAGGTACATCCACAGCAGAAACAGCGGCACCGCCGCGAATGCGCCGTACACGGCCGTGTAGGTGGGAATGCGGCGCACGTAGTAGCCGAAGCCGCGCTTGGCGAGTTCGAAGGCGATCGCGGCGGTCACGCCGCCGATCACCGCATCGCGCCATTCCACGCGGCAGTTCGGCAGATAGACGTAGAGAATCGTGAAGGCGAGCGCCGTCAACGGCAGCGCCGCGCCCGTGAGCGCCCATTCGATGACCGGCGTCATGCGCTGGGCCGCCGTGAAGGTCATGGATTGCGTGAACAGGTAGGAGGAAATCGACAGGCTCACGCCGATCAGGATCGGGCCGAGCGTGATGATCGCCCAGTAGACGAGTATGCGCTGCGCGATCGGCCGCGCCTTGCGCACACGCCAGATCACGTTGAACGCGGATTCGACGGTCATCATGGTCATCACCGCCGTGACGAACAGCACGATCATGCCGATCGTGGTCAGCCCCTTGGCCTTTGCGGCGAACTGGTTCAGATACTTGAAGATCTGACTGTTCAGTTGCGCGGGCATCAGGTGGTCGGCGAGAAAAAACTGCAGCGATTCCTGAAACGAGGCAAAGAGCGGAAACGCGGTGAACAGCGCGAACGCCACCGTGGCGAGCGGCACCAGCGCGAGCATGGTGGTGAACGTGAGGCTGCCGGCCACCTGCGGTATGCGGTCTTCGCCACTGCGCTTCGCGGCAAACTGCGCGAGCCGTTTGAGCGTGTCGAGATCGAAACGCACCCTGGACAACAAACCTGCCTCCTTGCTTCGTGAACCGGTGTTTCAGGAGAGGACGAAGACCTGGCCGAACGGCCATGCATGGCCTCTCCAGCGGACCCAGCCCCTATAATACCCGTTCACCGATGAGGCTTATGAAAGACATTCTCGTGCTCTATTACAGCCGTCACGGCGCCACGCGCGAGCTTGCGCTGGCGATCGCGCACGGCGTGGACAGCGTTCCCGGCATGCAGGCGCGCGTGCGCACGGTGCCGGCGGTGTCCACCGTCTGCGAGGCGTCGCAGCCGGACATTCCCGCCGAAGGTCCGCCCTACGTCGAACTGCGCGACCTGGAGGAATGCGCGGGTCTCGCGCTCGGCTCGCCCACCCGCTTCGGCAACATGGCCGCGTCGCTCAAATACTTTCTCGACGGCACCACGCCGCAGTGGCTCTCCGGTGCGCTCGCCGGCAAGCCGGCCTGCGTGTTCACGTCCACCGGCAGTTTGCACGGCGGCCAGGAATCCACGCTGCTCTCCATGATGCTGCCGCTTCTGCATCACGGCATGCTGATCGTCGGCATTCCGTACACCGAGAGCGCGCTCACCACCACGCAAAGCGGCGGCACGCCATACGGCGCGTCGCATTTCGCGCGCGCGGGCACCGCCGAACAAGGCATCTCCGCCGACGAGAAAACACTCGCCGTCGCGCTCGGCGCACGCGTCGCGCGCACGGCGGCTTGCATGAGCGAACGGCCGTGAACGAGCCGGATGCCGGAACGCAGCGGCGTGAACCCGGTACGCCCGATGCGCCCGATGCGCCCGCGGCCGTCGACGCTGTCGATGCGCGAACGGTCGCGAGCGCGCCGCTTGCACGGCCCACCGCCAACGAGCCGCCCATGCGCATCGCAGCCAATGCTCCGAACGCGAAACCGTCCGATCGCGACCACGATGCCGAAACGGTCGGCACCTCGGCCACGGACACCTCGCCCATGCCCGCAACCGCCGCGCACGTGCGGCAAGGCAATGCCGGGGCACGCGGCGCCACAACCGCCCTGCCCGTGCGGCAAAAAACCGCCGCCGCGCTCGGCGCTACCACCGCCTTGCTCGCGCTGATCGTACTGTGCGCCGCCTGGGAAGGGTGGCTCGCGCCGCTGCGCCCCGGCGGCTCGGCGCTGCTGCTCAAGGCCGTGCCGCTGCTGCTCGCGCTGCCGGGCGTGTGGCGGCGCCGGCTGTACACGCTGCAATGGGCGTCGATGCTGATCCTGCTGTACTTTGCCGAAGGCGTCGTCCGCGGCTGGAGCGAGCGCGGTTTGAGCGCGCGCCTCGGCTGGCTGGAAGCCGTACTCGCCGTCGTCTTTTTCGTCTGCGCGATCGCCCATGTCGCGCCGTTCAAGCGCGCGGCCAAGGTGGCCGCGAAGCTGGCCGGCCAGCAGGCCGCCGAAGTAGGCGGCGAAGTAGGCGGCGAAGCGGGTGGCGAAGTCGGCGGCGACATGGACAGCGAAGTGGCCGGCGAAGCGGGCGCCAAAGTGCGCGGCGAAGTCGACGGCAAAGCACGCGCCAAGGTGCACACCAAAGCCCAGGCGGCTGCCGAACCAGCCGCTGAACCGCCCGCCGAAGTAACCGCGAAGCCAGCCGCCGAACAAGTCACGGAACCATCCGCCACGCAGGCCAAAACCCTCACCTGACGAAAACCGCGCGCCACGCCTTGATTTCTTCGTCCGAACACACCGACCGACCCACATGACTCAAGCCGCTTTCCTCTCCGCCTGCCGCGACGCCATCGGCCCCACCCAGGTGCTCACCGATCCGCACGACACCGCGCCCTACCTCACCGACTGGCGCCGCCGCTACACCGGCGCGGCCTGTGCGGTGCTCTGCCCGGCCACGGCCGCCGAAGTCGCGGCGCTCGTCAAACTCGCCGGCGAACATCGCGTCGCGCTGGTGCCGCAAGGCGGCAACACCGGTCTCGCCGGCGGCGCCACGCCCGATGAAAGCGGCGCGCAGGCGGTCATCAGCTTGCGGCGTCTGAATCGCGTGCGCGACATCGATCCGCACAACAACACGATCACCGTCGAAGCCGGCGTCGTCCTCGCCGAAGTGCAAAGACATGCCGAGGAAGCCGGCCGCCTGTTCCCCTTGAGCCTCGCCGCCGAAGGCAGTTGCACGATCGGCGGCAATCTCGCCACCAACGCGGGCGGCACCGCCGTGCTGCGCTACGGCAACACGCGCGAGCTATGCCTCGGCCTGGAAGTGGTCACGCCGCAAGGCGAACTGTGGGACGGCCTGCGCGGACTGCGCAAGGACAACACCGGCTACGACTTGCGCGATCTGTTCATCGGCGCGGAGGGCACGCTCGGCATCATCACGGCGGCGGTGCTCAAGCTGCATCCGCAACCGGCCGCGCGCGTCACGGCGCTCGCCGGGCTGGCTTCGCCCGATGCGGCGCTCGACTTTCTCGCGCTCACGCAACGCGTCGCCGGGCCGCTTCTGACCGGCTTCGAACTGATGTCGGATTTCTGTCTGCGGCTGGTGGGCGGGCACTTCGAACAGATGCGCTATCCGTTTGCCGAATCGCACGCGCAAATCGTGCTGCTGGAATTGTCGGACAGCGAAAGCGAGGAACACGCCCGCGCGCTGTTCGAGCGTCTGATGGAAACGGCGCTCGAAGAAGGTCTCGTGCAAGACGCGGTGGTCGCCGAAAACCTCGCACAGTCGCGCGCTTTCTGGAATCTGCGCGAACACATTCCGCTCGCGCAAGCCGAGGAAGGTCTGAACATCAAGCACGACATCGCGGTGCCGATCTCGCGCATCGGCCGCTTCATCGAGGAAACCGACGCCGCGATCGCCCAGGCGGTGCCGGGCGCGCGCATGGTGACGTTCGGCCATCTCGGCGACGGCAACCTGCACTACAACGTGCAGGCGCCCGAAGGCGGCGACGCGATGGCGTTTCTCGACCAATACCAGAGCGCGATCAACCAGATCGTCTACGACAGCGTGCATCGGCATCGCGGCAGCATCAGCGCGGAACACGGGCTCGGCCAGTTGAAGATCGACGAAGCGATGCAGTACAAGCAGGACGTCGAGGTGCGGTTGATGCGCGCCGTCAAGCTCGCGCTCGATCCGCTGAACCTGATGAACCCCGGCAAGGTGCTACGCTAAGGTTTGAAGCCGCCGCGTTTCTGAACGCGTCGGAATGCGTCGTCTGAACGCTATAAATCGCAGGAGCCGTAGCCGTGAAGATTCGAGTGTTGTCCGATCTGCATCTGGAGAACGACGAGCCCGATCTGATCCCGCATGCGCAGGCGGATCTGATCGTGCTGGCGGGCGACATTCACAATCACGCGGCCGGTCCGCGCTGGGCCGCCCAGATCTTCGACGGCGCCGCGCCGGTGGTCTACGTGCCCGGCAATCACGAATACTACGACGGCGAATTCGGCGCGCTCGAAGCCGCCCTGTACGACGCGGCCGCGCAAGTCGACAACGTGCACGTGCTGAACAACGCCGCGCTGGTCGACCGCCAGGGCGGCTGGCGCATCCTCGGCACCACCTTGTGGACCGACTTCGAACTCTACGGCGCGGACCCCGACACGCTCGCCGGGTCGATCGACGCGTCGCGCCGGGTGATGCTCGACTTCCGCGGCCCGATCCAGATGAATTGGCCGCACGACCCCCACGACTCCCCGCGCGACTTCACGCCCGACGACTCGCTCGCGCTGCACCGCCGCGCGCGCGCCTGGCTCGAAAGCGAGCTTGCCAGGCCGTTCGCCGGCAAGACGATCGTCGTCACGCATCACGCGCCGCATCGGCTGAGTCTCGCCGAGCATTACGCGCAAGACCGCGCGTCGGCGGGCTTCGTCAATCATTTGCCGGAACTGGTGCGCTCGCCCGTCGCGTTGTGGATTCATGGGCACACGCACACGTCTTTCGATTACACCGTGAACGGCACACGCGTGGTCTGCAATCCGCGCGGCTACTTCGACCGGCGCAGCGGACAGTGGGAGAACCCACAGTTCGCATGGGATAAGGTCGTCGAGGTGTAGCGCCGCCGCACTCGCGGCACTACGCTGTTGAGATCACCGTGCCGGCGAGGCGCTGGTCCGTGGAGGTCGCTCATGTGTGGTCGAATCAGCCAGTACCGCGATCCGCATCTGTACGCCCGGCATCTCGGCCTCGCCGATCCGCTGATGCTATTCGACGCCGCCGACCGCCGTCCCGGCTATAGCCTCGCGCCGGGCACGCATCCGCTCACGATCTACCCGGACCAGACGCTGCGCGCGATCCATTGGGGCTATTGCCCGGACTGGGCGCGCGAGCAGCATCTGCCGCAGACGATCAACGCGCGCGCCGCCACCGCGCCGAACGCGCGTTACTTCGAGCAACTGTGGAAAACCGGACGCGTGCTGGTGCCCGCGGACGGCTGGTTCGAATGGCACGCGGAAACGGCGCCCGAAAGCAGTGACAGCGCGGGCCCCGCCGCGGAGGTTGCCGCCATGGTCCGCCAGCCCTACTACGTCCACCTGAAGAGCGACGCGCCGATGTATCTGGCGGCATTGTCGAGCGTGCGCGGCACGGAACCGCAAACCGAAGGCATGGGACTGGTGATCGTGACGGCCAACGCCGACGCGGGTCTCGTCGACGTGCACGACCGGCGGCCGCTGGTATTCGGGCCCGAGGCGGCGCGCCGCTGGCTGGACCCCGCATTGCCGGCCGATGAACTCGAACATCTGACGCGCAGCGCCTGCCTCGCGGCCGGGCGGTTCCGCTGGCACCGGGTGGGTCCCGGCGTCGATCGCGTGCTCAACGACGAGCCGGGCCTGATCGAAGCGCTGGACTAAAAGCGGAAGGCGCACAGGCGCCGCTCAAGAAAAACACCTCTGCAGGCCCGCAATATCCAACGCGATAACGACGTTCAACGGTCGCGCCGTTGTCCCCGCGCATCGGGGCGCGCGATCTTGATCGGCACGAGTTGCGGCTGCTGTTCGCGCAGGCGGCGCAGCAAATCGCGCGATGCGGCGATTCCGATCAGTCCAAGCATGACGGCCACGCCGATCATCAGATGCGTATCCATGAATCCCTCGTCCTTCCAGTTGTTGCGATTTGCCGAGCGGCGGTGAATGGAGCGCGTGCGGCCGAAGCGGCAGCGCGTGAACCACACGTTAGCAAATCGACTTGAGCATGAAAGTAAGGAAATGTTGCGGCGCGGCGGTTGTGTAACAGCCTGTCACCGCGCGGCGCGCCACCCCGTCCGCCAGGCTCAGCCGCGCGCGAACTGGCGCAATTCCGCCTGATCGGCGGCCAGCGTGGCGGGCAGTTCGTCGCGCAGAAACTCCACCCACGTGCGGATTTTCGCGTCCAGGTACTGTCGCGACGGATACAGCGCATACAGATTCATTTCCTGCGACGTGTATTGCGGCAGCAACCACACGAACGCGCCGCTACGCAAACCGCTGATCGCCGAATAGATGGGAATCAGGCCGATGCCCATGCCATTACTCACCGCCACCGCCATCGCCTCGGCGACGTTCACCTGGAACGGGGTCGGCCCGAGTGTGATCGTTTCGTCGCCGTTCGGGCCGTCGAAGGTCCATTTGTCGGACGGAAACACCGGCGCCACCATTTGCAGGCAGGTGTGATGCGCGAGATCGGCGGGCGTCTGCGGCACGCCGTGCCGTTCCAGATAAGCGGGCGACGCGCAGGCGATGCTGAAGGCGCTGCCGAGACGCTGCGACACCAGTCCCGAATCGGGCAGGCTGGTGGCCAGCGTCAGCGAGACGTCGAAGCCCTCGTCGAGCAGATCAGGGATGCGCTGCGCCAGCGTCAGTTCGACGTGCACGTCCGGATAGCGCTGCTGATAGCGGCCGACCGCCGGGACCACGTAATGCTGGCCGAAACTCGTCATCGCGTGAATTTTCAGCTTGCCTGCGGGGCGGGCGTGGGCATCGCCCGCCTCGGCTTCGGCCTGATCCACATAGGCGAGGATCTGTTCGCAGCGCTGCAGGTAACGTTCGCCCGCCTCGGTCAGCGCGATGCGGCGCGTCGTGCGGTTCAACAGGCGCGTGCGCAGATGCGCTTCCAGATCGGACACCGCGCGTGACGCGTACGCCGTGGTCGTGTTCAGGTGCTGCGCGGCACCCGTAAAACTGCCCGCTTCGACGACGCGGACAAATACGCGCATGTTTTGAAGCGTATCCATGCCTTTCCTTGGTAATCCGGACCGATTGTTTCACGATTCGTAACGGCGATTATCTCAAATTCCGTAAAAATGCCTTGCACCGTTACGGGTTATTCCGCAATCGATCAAAAAATATAATGGCGCACAAGCTTCTATAGCCAATTTTTGGAGGAATCGTGCAGTCTCCGGTGCCAAAACGGATCGCCGCAACCGCTGTTCTTACGATCCTATTAACAATCGCGGGATGTGCAAGCACCGGAGGCATCGCGCCGCAGGCGAGCGGCATCGAGCCCGCCGCGCTCGACGCGGGCAACGCCATCCGGGCCGCCAATGCCGACGCGCAATGGCCGGCCGCCGACTGGTGGCGCGCCTTTAACGATCCGCAACTCGACGCGTGGATCGAGGCCGCGCAGGCCGGCAATCCGAGCCTCGCGGCCGCTCAGGCGCGCGTGCGCGAAGCGGCGTCGATGGCGGGCGTCGCCCGCGCGGCGCTGTCGCCGCAAGTCAACGGCAATCTGTCGATCCAGCGCCAGAAGTGGGCCGACAACCTGTACTACGGGCCGGGGCCGCTCGCCGGCGAGCAATCGTGGAACAACACGGGCACGCTGGAACTGTCGTATCACCTCGACCTGTGGGGCAAGGACAGCAACGCCGCCGAGCGCGCGCTCGACGCCGCCCACGCGAGCGCCGCCGACGCCCGCGCCGCGCAGCTCGAACTGCAAGGCAATGTGGTGCGCACGTACATCGAGATGTCGATGAACTACGCGCTGCTCGACATCGCCCAAGCGACCTTGCGGCAACAGCAGCAAATCGTCGACCTGGCGAACCGGCGCTTGAAAGGCGGCCTTGGCACGCAACTGGAAGTGAGCCAGGCCGAAACGCCGATGCCGGAGTACGAACGCCAGATCGACGCGCTCGAGGAAAAGATCGCGCTCGGCCGCAATCAGATGGCGGCGCTGGCCGGCAAGGGCCCCGGCGCGGGCGACTCGATCCAGCGCCCGGCGCTGTCGCTCGCCACGCCCGCCGGCCTGCCGAGCGCGTTGCCCGCCGATCTGATCGGCCATCGGCCGGACGTGGTCGCCGCGCGCTGGACGGTGGCGGCGCAGGCGCGCGGCATCGACGTCGCCAAGGCCGGCTTTTACCCCGACATCGACCTGCTGGCGTCGATCGGCGGTTATGCGGCGATGGGCCCGCTGTTCCAGTTCCTGAAGAGTCCGTCGCATAGCTGGACGGCCGGTCCCGCGCTGTCGCTGCCGATCCTCGACGGCGGGCGCCTGCGCTCGCAGCTCGGCGCGGCGTCGGCCGGATACGACGAGGCCGTCGAGCGCTATAACCAGGCGATCGTCGGCGCGTTGAAGGACATCTCCGACCAGGTGATCCGCATCCGCTCGCTCGCGACCCAGGCCGCTGACGCCGAGCGGTCGGTCGCGGCGGCGCGCAGGAACTACGACCTGTCGCGCGAAGGTTATCGGCGCGGCCTGACGGACTACCTGAACGTGCTGATCGCGCAAAACCAGTTGCTGCACGCCCAGGAAGGCGTCGCGAAGATTCAGGCCGAGCGCCTCGGCGCGCACGCGTCGCTCGTCACCGCGTTGGGCGGCGGGCTCGACGAGCCGGCCAACGGTCCGCAGGCGAATGAGACGCTGCCGGGGCATGGCAAGGGCAAGGGCCAGGCGAACAGCCAGGCGGCGGCGGGTTCGAACGCTGCGGCCGCGGTCACGCCGTCGCAAGCGGGTTCAACCGGCCGCACGAAAAACAACGCGCCCGCCACGCGTGATGCGGTCCACATGCGAAGCCTCGCTATCACGCCGAAGAAGCCGTCATCGGCCGCGGTCAACGCGCAACCCGTAAGCGCCGCGGCAGACACGCCGTCACCGGCCACGGCCAACGCGCAACCCATAAACGCCGCGGCAGCCACACGGCCGCGATCCGCCAACGCGGCTGCGCCCGCGGCCGAGTGAGGACCATCATGCCCCTCTCTCCGTCAACCGCGCCACGCCCGATGCCGTTCGCCCCGCTCCGCTCTGCCGCCGCCGACTGGGCGCGCACCGACGGCCTCACCTGGATCTATCTGTTCAAGGCGCTCGCCGCGTGCTTCCTCGCGCTCGGCATCGCGATGAAACTCGACCTGCCGCAGCCGCGCACCGCGATGACCACCGTGTTCATCGTGATGCAGCCGCAAAGCGGCATGGTGTTCGCCAAAAGCTTCTACCGGATTTGCGGCACGCTGGTCGGCCTCGTCGTGATGCTCGCGCTGCTCGGCCTGTTCGCGCAGCAACCGGAAATGTTCATCGTCTCGACCGCGATCTGGGTCGGCATCTGCACCGCGGGCGCGGCGCGCAACCGCAACTTCCGCTCGTATGGCTTCGTGCTGGCCGGCTACACCGCGGCGCTGATCGGCATCCCGGCCTCGCAGCATCCGGACGGCGCGTTTCTGAGCGCGCTCACGCGGGTCGCCGAAGTGGTGCTCGGCATCGTCTGCGCGGGCGCGGTGAGCGGCCTCGTGTTCCCGCAGTACGCCGGCTTGCAGATGCGCGGCACCGTGCGCGCGCGTTTCTCGGCCTTCGTCGAGTATGTGTCGGCGTCGCTCGCCGGCCGCAACGATCGCGCGCAAATCGAGGCGACCAACGCGCGCTTCGTCGCCGACATCGTCGGTTTCGAGGCGGCGCGCAGCGTGGCCGTGTTCGAGGGACCGGACTCGCGCATGCGCGGCGGCCGGCTCGCGCGGCTGAACAGCGAGTTCATGACGGCGTCGACGCGCTTTCACGCGCTGCATCAGTTGATGAACCGATTGCGCGATGCGGACACGAGCGGCGCGGCCGTCGCGATCGATGCGCTCGAACCGTACTTCAAGGAAATCGCGCCGCTGCTCGCGAAGTCCGGCGAGCCCGTGCTGAGCGCGGCCGATGCCGCTCACGCCGCCGCGCAACTCGAGGCCTACAAGGCCGAGTTGCCGAAACGCGTGCGAGCGACGCGCGCGCAGCTCGACGTGTACCCCGACGCGCCGCTGCTCGACTTCGACACCGGCGCGGAGCTGCTGTACCGCTTCATCGACGATCTGCATGCCTACGCGGCCACCTATGCGTCGCTCGCCGTCGACAGCCACGAGCGCGAGCGCTGGATCGAGCGTTACGAGCCCAAAACCAACGCGATCGCGGCGGGCGTGTCGGGCCTGCGCGCCGCCATCGTGATGCTGGTGCTCGGCGCGTTCTGGATCGCCACCGCCTGGCCGAGCGGCTCGACCTTGACGTTGAACGCGGCCGCCGTGTGCGCGCTGGCCTCGTCGTCGCCGGACCCGAAGCGCACCGTGTTCCAGATGGCCGGCGGCACGCTCGCCGCTGCGGTCATGGGCATGATCGCGGTGTACGGCGTGTTTCCGCATATCGACGGATTCCCGCTGCTGTGCGCCGCGCTTACGCCGTTCCTGCTGCTCGGCGTGTTCATGACGACGCGGCCGGCGCTGGCGGGCTACGGCGTCGGCTACTGCATCTTCTTCTGCTTCCTGGCCGGCCCGGACAACGTGATTCACTACGACCCGAGCGGCTTCATGAACGACGCGCTCGCGCTCGTGCTGTCGATGCTGGTGTCGTCGGTGGCGTTCGCCGTGTTGCTGCCGCCGTCGACGCCGTGGCTGCGCAACCGCCTGCTCGTCGATCTGCGCCGTCAAGTGGCGCTGGCGAGCCGCGCGAGCCTCGGTCGCGTGCGTTCGCGCTTCGAGAGCGGCGCGCGCGATCTGATGTTCCAGATCAACTCGCTCGCGCCGAACGAACCCGAACTCAAGCGCGACACGTTGCGCTGGCTCTTCTCGGTGCTGGAAGTCGGCAACGCAGTGATCGACCTGCGCCGCGAAGTGGCGGCGCTGCCCGCCGACGCGCGCTACGCCAGGTCGATGCCGTGGCGCGTCTCGCTGCGCGCGATGCGCGGCGCGCTGACCGCGCTGTTCGACGCGCCGCGCGCGGACCGTTTCGACCGCGCGCTCGCGGCGACCGCCGATGCGATCGCCGCCGTTCAGCAGACGCTGGCCGCCTTCACGCCGCCGCGTGAGGAGCGGCATCGGTTGCAGCGCATTTTGAGTCACCTGCATTTCATTCGTACCGCGCTGCTCGATCCGCAATCGCCGCTTGAAGCGTTGATGAGCGGAACTGCCGGCGCGTCGTCAGAAGGAGTTCGCCATGCCGCGTGATATCGCCGTTTTCGACGCCTACGTGCCGGCCATCGTGCTGCTGTTCATCGCGGGCGCGCTGCTCACCTGGATGCTGGATCGCGCGATCGCCTATACGGGCCTGTATCGCGTGGTGTGGCACCCGTCCCTGTTCCGGGCCAGCTTGCTCGTGTGTGTGTGCGGCGTGCTCGGTCTCGCCGTTTATCGTTGATCAGAGTCGAAACATGACCATCCGAAATATCGTGGGCTTCATCGCGACAGCCGTTATTTTTGTCGTCGCAATTTTGATTGGACGCGTGTTGTGGGTTCATTACATGGATGAACCCTGGACGCGCGACGGACGCGTGCGCGCCGAGATCGTCAACGTGGCGCCGGACGTCTCGGGCGCCGTGGTCGATCTGCCCGTGAAGGACAATCAACTGGTGAAGAAAGGCGATCTGTTGATGCAGATCGATCCGTCGCACTACCAGATCGCCGTGGAGCAGGCACAGGCCGCCGTGGCGGCACGCAAGGCCGAATTGCAGATGAAGCGCGACGACGCCCGCAGGCGCGCCGACATGGATGCGCTCGTCGTCTCGCGCGAGAGCCGCGAGAATGCGACGCATACGGCGTCCGCGGCCGAGGCTTCGTATCAGCAGGCGCTCGCCGCGCTCGATGCGGCTAGGCTGAATCTGGCGCGCACGCGGGTCGTCTCGCCGGTCGACGGTTACGTCACCAACCTGAACGTGTTCCGCGGGGACTATGCGACAGCGGGCATCGCCAAGCTGGCGATCGTCGATAGCCACTCGTTCTGGGTGTATGGCTACTTCGAGGAAACCAAGCTGCCGCGCGTGCGGGTCGGCGATAAAGCCGAGGTTCGGCTGATGAGCGGCGGCACGATTCAGGGGCACGTCGAGAGTATTTCGCGCGGCATTTATGATCGCGATAATCCGCAAAGCCGCGAGTTGCTGGCGGACGTGAATCCGACCTTCAACTGGGTACGCCTCGCGCAGCGCGTGCCGGTGCGCGTGAAGATCGACTCGGTGCCGGAGGGGATCGTGCTGGCGGCGGGGATTACCTGCACGGTTGTCGTTAAACCGGGCTAATGATTGTTCCCGCTTTTCCCCACGGTCGTTCCCGCGCGGCGTCAATCCAGACACTCCGCCGCCCGCTTGCGCAGCCCCGCGCCAAAATCGTCGAGCCAGCCGATCGACAGACGCCAGCTCTGCCAGTACAAATCCACGTCGATGTGCTTGCCGGGCGCCATCTCCACCAGTTCGCCGCTCGCCAGATGCGCGGCGATCATCCGTTCGGGGCACATGCCCCAGCCTAGCCCCGTCACGCACGCGCGCAAGAAACCGGCGACGTGCGGAATCCAGTGCAGCGGCGGATCGATTTCCGCGCGCGTGATGCGGCGCATGAAGCGCTTTTGCAACTGGTCCTTCGGATTGAAATCGATGCACGGTGCGCGCCGCAAACTCTCGCGCGTGACGCCGTCGGCAAAATGGCGCGCAAGAAAAACCGGCGAGCAGACCGCCAGATAGCGCATGCGCCCCAGACGCGTGGACCGGCAGCCCTGCACCGGCTCGGCTTGCGTGGTCACCGCGCCTTGCACGCTGCCGTCGCGAATCCGCTGCGCGGTGTGGTCCTGATCGTCGATCACGAGATCGAGCCGCATTTCCCGTTCGACGCAGAACTGCGCGACCGCGTCGATGAACCAGGTGCCGACGCTGTCGTCGTTGACCGCGACGCGCAACGCCGGCCACGGCTCCACCAGCGCGCCGGGCAGCGCCGGCAAGCGCCCCGTCAACTCCGCTTCGAGCAATTGCACGCGTTCGGTGTGGCGGCACAGCAGCGCGCCCGAGGTGGTCGCGACACACGGCTGGCCGCGCTTGACGAGCACGCTGCCGACCCGCTCCTCGAGCAGCTTGACGCGCTGTGAGACCGCCGACGGCGTCACGTTCAGTTCGCCGGCCGCACGCTCGAACGAACCGTGCCGCACCACGGCGGCCAGCGCGTCGAGCAACGCATAGTCGAGCATTAGCGTTCCTTAGTCTGCGTTAAGTAAATTAGCTTCTCTTATGGAAGCCGAAACCGCAGACTAGCCCCGTTCGCTTCACTCGTCTACTGGATCCATTATGAACTGGCTGTCTTTTTCTCACGGCGCCGCCCTGTGCGCATCGCTGATCGTCACGATCGGCGCGCAGAACGCCTTCGTCCTGCGCCAGGGCATCATGCGCTCGCATGTCGGCAAGATCGTGCTGCTGTGCGCGCTGTCGGATTGCATTCTGATCGGCGCGGGCGTGGGCGGCGCGTCGGTTCTGGTGGAGCGCTACCCGCTGTTCGTGCACACCATGCTGTACGTCGGGCTCGCTTATCTGGCGTGGTTCGGCATCAGTGCGCTGCGGCGCGCGGTGCGTCCCGGCCATGCGGTGCTGGATGCCGATGCAAACGGTGCGGCCTCCGGCGCACAGGCGCAGCGCGCCGTGCCGGTCATGCTGATGACGCTGGCTCTCACATGGCTCAATCCGCACGTCTATCTCGACACCTTCCTGCTGATCGGTACAGCCGGCGCGCGCGAACCGGCCGACGCGCGGATGGTCTTCGCCCTCGGCGCGATGGCGGTGAGCGGCGTCTGGTTCGTCGGCCTGGGTTACGGCGCGCGCGCGTTGGCGCCGCTGTTTCGCCGCGCAACGGCATGGCGCATTCTGGACGGCGCGATCGGCAGCATGGTGTTGCTGCTCGCGGTGACGCAGTTGCGCTAGGCGCGGGCACGGGTGCGGGTGCGCCCTCTCACTGCCCTGTTACTTCCGCGCTTCCTGCATGTCCAGCAATTCCCGCACGAGTTGCGCCGACACGTAATGCGGGCCATCGAACAGATAGGTCCGATAGCCGCGATACGCGAGCAGTTGTGGCGTCAATTCCTCGGCGCGCGCCGGACGAAACGCGCCGCCCCCGGCGGGACGAAAAGCCTCGGCGATGATCCGCACGCGATGCTTGCCGAGCCGCGCGGCCAGCGCATCCGCATAGCCGCGCGCGGCGGCCGGGCCGCGTGCATAAACACCGCAACCGTCCTGTAAAAACACGCCGACGTCGCGCGGCAGCCAGCCGTCGAGCCACGCGGCGAGCGCCGCTCCGCCGATGTTCGAGTTGTCGTAGACGCTGATCCACAGAGGCCGCGGCAGTTGATCGAGCAAGGGCGCGAGCGATGCGGCGTCTTGCCAGGTCGGATCGACTTCCACCGGAAAGTAATACCCGTCGATGCGAACCGGCGGCCGCGCCGCCGCCAGTTTCTTCGAGCGCTCGACCAGTTGCGCCGCTTGCGCGCGCGCCTGTTTCTCGTCGAAACGACCCGCGAGACCGACGATCACGTTGCGCGCCCACGGCTCGCCGGCGATCCGCGTCCAGTCCGGCAGACGGCGGGCCGTGCGCAACGCGGTGCCCTGCGGATTGCCGAGCGGCAGAAACGACGTGTCGTCCACGGCCGTCCACTGCACCAGCAGATCGGTCACGCCGAGGCGATCCCAATCGCCGCGCGGATCCACGTGGTCCTCGTCGAGCTGCCAGACGACGCCTTGCGCCAATGCGCCGGTGTCGCCGGATGCGGGCGTCGCGCAACCATGGACGAACGCCGCGCACGCGCTCGCCGCGAGCAGCGTGCGCCGCCGCGGCGATGCCGGTTCGCCGGCTTGCGTCTGAAGGCCGGGCGAATTACGCATCGAGTTGCCGCTGCCGTCTGGAATGAAAGCCACCATGTTCTCCGCGCCAGCCGCGCAGGGTCGAGACATCTGGATTATCCACGCACATCGCCGGCATTGAAGGCATTCGGCTCAATACGAGTAGATCATCCCGAAGAACACGCCGCGCGCGCGTTCGTCGCCGGCGATCTTCAGGCGGTACTGCACGGACAGATCGACATACGAACGCGGCGCGTCGTACTGGCTGTCGCGGAACCAGTAACGCGTCGAAATCCCCACGCCCGCGCCGAACGGAATGCTGTGATTGACGCTGGAATCGTAGTCGGCGCCGATCACCGCGTACGGGAACACCGTCCACTTCGGGCTGTAGCTGTCCATGCGGAAGGTGCGGCCCAGTTGCAGATTGGTGGTCGCGTAGACCGAGCCGGTGTTCAGATAGGCGCCCGTTTCGGCATAGAGTTTCGCGGTCCACCATGACGGCACGTCCACGCGGCGCTCGATGCCGAAGCCGCCCGAATACGCGAGCCGCGCGAGCCAGTCCGGGTTGACGCGCGAGCCGATCGGAATGATCCGTTCGAAGGCGACGATCGCGTCGATCTGCGAGAACGGCTTGGCGCGCGCGCCGACGGTGGCCTGCAAGGTCTCCACGCCGCTCGCGCCGCCGTTCTTCACGCCGAAGCTTTCGTAGCCGCGCGCGTACAGTTCGAGCATCCGCTCGCCGAGACTGCCGAACGGACGCCAGTACGCTTCCACGCCGGCTTGCCAGTTGTTCGAGGTGCCGGGCGTCGGCGACGACGCATAGCCCGGCTGCATGCCCGCGCCGCGATAATTGAGCGACGTATTGAAGCCCCAGTCGCGCGTCACTTCGGCGTGCGCGCTGCGCATGTCGTTCAGTTGCACGGGCGTCGGGGACGGCGTGTCGCCGGCGGGGCTCGCGCTCGCGTCGATCGCTTGCTCGAAGTAGCGCGCGGCCTCGCGATTGCGATGCGCGTGGAGCGCCGCATAACCCGCGTCGGCGTGGGCGGCGGCCGGCAGCGTGCCGGCCTCGTCGGCCATGCTGAAGCGCCGGTAGGCGACGCGGTTGTTGCCGGCGCGCTGCGCGATGTACGCGGCGCTCATGTCGGGCAGCGCGTCGAGCATGCCGGCCGCGAGCATCTGTTGGGCTTCGTGCGTCGCGCCGCGTTGATCGCCGGCCGCGCTCAGTGCGTTGATCAACTGCACGCGATGCTGCGGATCGTCGGGCGCGGCCTTCACCGCGTCGCGTGCGTGGGCTACCGCAGCGCTTTTGTCCTTTGCGGCGGCGGCCAACGTCGCGGCGCGCGCCGCCGCGAAGCCGGGATCGGCGGCGTAGACGTCGCAGCTCGCGCCGAACCGGTCGACGACGCAGTCGATCACCGGGCGACGGGCGGGGTCGAGGGAAAGTTGTGGGGGGTTTGGTGCGCTCGAAGCGTTCGATGCGTTCGATGCGTTCGATGCGTTCGATGCGTTCGATGCGTTCGATGCGTTCGATGCGTTCGATGCGTTCGATGCGTTCGGTGCGTTCGGTGCGTTCGGTGCGTTCGGTGCGTTCGAGGCATTCGGTGCGTTCGAGGCATTCGGTGCGTTCGATGCGTTCGATGCGTTCGATGCGTTCGGTGCGTTCGATCCATTCGACCCAACAAAGCCGCTCGCTGCGCGAGCACCGCCCGCCGCCTCGCCACCCGCGCCCACCCCACCCAACGCTTGCCGCGCCCGCTGGCGACGCAGCGCAATCGCCGCATCCGTGTCGTCACCGCCCGCCTTCAGCGGCGCGAGCAGATCGAGCGCGCGCCGCGGTTGCCCTTGCGCGATCCACACATCGGCGATGATCGCGCGCGCCACGCGCTGATCGCGCTGCGTGGCGCCAGTGAGATGCAATGCCTTGTCGAAGTCCGTCTCCGCCTCGACCGTCCTGCCTTGCGCGGCCAACGCGTAGCCGCGCAGCGTGAGCGGCATGATCGCCGTATCGTTGGCCGCGACCGCCGCGCTTGCCGCGGCCTGCGCACCCGGCAGATCGTTCGCGGCAAACAGCGCGTCGATCAGTTGCAGACGATAGCCGAGGTGGTCCGGCGCATAAGCGACGGCTTCGCGCGCGCGCGCCACGGCCTCCGCGTCGTCGCCCTGCTGTCGCGCCGCTTGCGACGCCGCGGACGGCCTCGGCGCAAGCCGGCTGCCGATAAAGCCGCGGCGCAAGCGCAACTCGTCGCTGTCGCCGAAGCGCTTGACGGCATCCTGATCGGCGTTCCACGCGTCGCTGTCCTGACCCGCCGCGCTCGCCGCGTCGATGAGAAGCAGGCGCAGCCGCAGCAGATCGGGGCGCAGCGCGATCGCCTGATTCGCATACTTGACGGTCCCCGCGAAGTCCTTCGCCGCATACGCTTTATAAGCCTGCTGCGCGGCGTTGAGCGCGGCCCCGCTCAACGCGTTCGGATCGCCCGGTTGCCGACGGGCCGGACGGGCGACCGCGCGCGTCGACACGTTGAGCGCGTCGATCTGCTTGCGGCGCGCCACCAGCGCCGGATCGCCGCCGAGCTGCGCGATGGCGTCGCCGAGCGAGCGGCTCGCCTCGCCATAACGGCGTTGCGCGGCCAGCGCGTTGGCGAGCAGCATCCGCAGCGATACGACGTCGGGCCGCTGACGAATCGCCTCGCGCGAGCGCGCGACGGCGCCCGCGTAGTCGCCGCGACCGTAGGCGTCGTACGCTTCCTGGGCGACGCGGTAAGCGGCGCCGGTCAACGGCAGCGTGTCCTGCCCGGATGCAGCCGGGCGCGGCGCGTTCGCCGCGCCTTGCGCGCAGACCGGGCCGCTCACGCACAAAGCGCCGGTCAGCATCGCGGCAGCGACGGCACGCAGGGTGAAGGCCGGAGCTTGAGCTTGAGCTTGAGCTTGAGCTTGAGCCGATGCCGGAGCCGGAACCGATACCGAAACCGGAGCCGATGCGCCATAAGCCGCCGCCAAGGACTCGCTCAAAGACCGACCCAAAGACCGGCTCAAAGACCGACCCAAAGAATCAGCCAAAGCCCCCGCCAAAACCACCGAACCTGAAGCCGAAAACGACGACGAAACCCGTGCCATCCCCGCACGCCGGTTGAAAAATGAATCGATCATTCGGAGGCCGCCAGAGCGCCCTGCAGGCGGCGCTGTTGCTGGATTACGTTGTCGAGCGCGTCGGGCGAGATCACGCCGCGCGCCACCATGTAGTCGCCGATCCGGCCGTGCCGGTCCGGGCGGTAGTCCTGCATCGCCGCTTCGAACGCCTCGCGGCGCACGTGGCCGTGCTCGATCAGCAGATCGCCGATCAACGGCACGCTGCGCGCCGGCACGGGCATGGCCGCGGACTCGCCCGCGGCGCCGCGTGCCGCCGCGCCCTCGCCTTCCGGCCAGCCGATCGCGACGCCGCGCAACAGACGCAGCCCCGCGGCGATCTCGCCTTCGCGGACGATCTCCTGCTGCACCGGCCCGCCCGCCAGCGCGCCCAATTCCGCGACCACCGGCTCCGCCAGCGGACTCGCGGTCAGCAAGATCGTGCGCCCGCCCGCCTCGTCGGCCTGCGGCAACACGCGATGCCGCACGATCGCCTCGAGCGGCAGCCGCGCGGCGTCCGCCTGAACGCGTTCGACGTCCAGCCGGCCACGCGGCAGATCGGACTGGAAGGCGATCGCTTCGGCGAGCGTTTCCTCGTCGAGCCAGCCCTTGGCCATCAGCACGCGGCCGAGCGGCGCCTCGCGCGCATGGCTTTCGCCGAGCGCCTGTTCGAGCTTGTCCGGGTCGATCGCCTGCCACGACAGCAGCAATTCGCCCAGGCGCTGGCGTCGATTATTGAAGCCCTCCGCGGACGGAAAGTCGTGCATGGTCTTGTCCCATGCGAGCCGCTTGCCCGTCACCAGATGCGTGATGAACATCTTCCATGCGCGCGAGACGGCCATGAAATTGACGAAGTTGCCCACCACCATGCGCGGCACCGACAGCACGCCATGCTCCCAGCCGTACAGCCGGGTCACGAAGTAGATCCGCTGCACGACGCGCAACACGAGCGCACAGCCGTTGGCCCACAACAAGCCTTGCAGCCAGGCCGAATCGGCGAACGGCGAAGCGATCAGTTCCGGCATCCAGCCGAGCAGACCCGCGCCGGCGAACAGCAGGAACTGCGCGACCAGCACATACGCGAGAATGCCGACGAAGGCCGTGACGATCCCCTTGCGGTCACGGAACAGCAGATAGCGATTGGTGAGCGAGCCGGTCCAGCCGGTCTGCTTCCACCCTTGCAAACCGATGCCGAGCGTCCAGCGCGCGCGTTGCCGGTAAGCGGTGCGGAACGTATCGGGAAAGAATTCGCGCACGCACAGCGGCATCGTCACGGTGATGTCGCGTTCCTTGCCGAAGCCGAACCACGCCTTGCGGCGCGTCGCGAACTGCACCGGAAAGCGCGCGAAAATCGACTGCATGCCCATCTTGCCCAGACGCGCGCCGACGTCGTAGTCCTCGGTCAGGCTCTCCGTGTTGAACGGCTGGTTGTCGGTCTCGGCGATCAGCCCGAGCAGCGCGCGCCGCGAAAAACAGGTGCCCACGCCCGCCGAGGGCACCGAGCCCACCAGGCTCTCGCGCACCACGAGATCTTTCGCGTGCCATTCGGCGAACTCGTCCATATAGGTGCCGGCCACGAGTTCGAACCAGTTGCGCTCGAGCGACGCCACCGGCAACTGGATCATGTCCTTGCGCGGCAGCAGGTAGTTGAAAAAGCGCAATTCCACCGGATGCAGCACGTCCTCGCTGTCGTGCAGCACCACGCCCGCGAACTCGATGCCGGCTTCCTTCTCGTACTTGAAGATCGCCTGGATTACCCAGTTCAGGCAGTCGGCCTTGCAGGTCGGACCGTCGTGCGGCACTTCCACGCGGCGCAATTGCTTGTAGCGGCGGCGCATGCGTTCCACTTCGGCGATGGTCTGCGGATCGTTCTGATAGGTGCCGACGAACACCACATAGTTGCGGTAATCCATCACCCGCACCATGTCCTCGATCATGGCCGCGACCACGTCGTACTCGTGCCACGCGGGCACCATGATCGCGATCGGCTGCTCGTCGCGCTGATACAACTGCGCGGCGGTGAGCGGCTTATAGGCGCGCTGCACCGTCAGGCGGCGATAAAGCAGCCGGGTCCAGTACCAGAGATCGATGAACAGATCGTCGAGACTCGACAGCAGGATGATGAACGCCACCGCCGCCGCGGCGTATTCGAGCCCGTGGTAGTAATGGGCGACCGCATAGCCGCCATACCATTCGATCAGCGCGAGGCTCACGACTTGTCCTGATGCCTGCGGCGCGCCACGTTGGCGATCAGCAGCAGGACGAGCAGCAACGCGACGAGCGCGGCCGGCACGCCCCAGCGCACCCAGCCCTGCATGAACCACGGACCGTGCACGTCGCTCGCGTCGACCACCTCGCCCGGATGGCGCGTGTCGAACTGGCGCAGCGTGCCGCTCGCGTCGACGATCGCGAGGTCGCCGCGCGAGAGCCGCAGCGAGGCCGGCAGGATCGCCGCCGTGTCGCCCACCGTGCGATACGCGATGCCCGACACGTTGCCCGACCTGACCGCCTCGATCACGCCGACGCGGTTCAGACCCGACACGTCGGCGAGCATCTTGCCGGACGCGTCGGTGAGCGACAGGCGGTCTTTCGACAGACGCGCGACGCTCTTCTCGTCGGCGAGCGCGACGTCGGCGGCGAGGAAGGCGCCCTTCGGGCTCACCGCCTCGCCCTCGCGCGCGACGGTGAAGCTCGCGCGCGTCGGCGCGATGCCGCTCGCGTTCGCAAGGCGCGCGAGACGCGACAGCACCAGGGTCGCGTCGTCGAGATACGAGGCCGGCACGATCACGTTCGCCTCCGACGCGAAGCGCGCCACCATGCCGGTGAAGTCGTCGTCGACCTTGGCGGCGGCGAGCGTCAGATGACTGCTCGGCAACACCGCGACCGGATGGCTCAGGCCGCGCTGGCAGCCGGCTTCCGGCTGGCGCTGGAACACCACGCGCAGCAGGTTGTTCGGCGCGAGCGCGTAATGCGGCACGCGCGCCTCGATGCGCTGAGGCTTGCCGTCGGCGCTGAGCAGTTGCGAGCCGATCAGCACGTCGTTGAAATACACCGAGGCGGTCTGCGCGCTGTTGCCGGGCGTGGGCGACGCGGCCACGTCGAGCACCACCGTCGACGGCAGCTTGCCGTTGCCGGACGCGGCGCCGAGGTCGAAATTCGCGTCCCAGGTGGCG
This sequence comes from Paraburkholderia sp. 22099, assembly GCF_052045835.1. NCBI lineage: Bacteria > Pseudomonadati > Pseudomonadota > Betaproteobacteria > Burkholderiales > Burkholderiaceae > Paraburkholderia > Paraburkholderia sp. 22099. The sequence continues at coordinate 104,857 of NZ_JBQEPU010000005.1, forward strand.
CGGCCTTGCACGTCGAGCGTGCGCGGCTGGCCGCCGAGCAGCGACAGCGCGATTTCATCGCCGTGCGAATTCGGCGCGGTGTCGATCTGATGGACCACGAGACGGCTCGCCACGTCGATCGGACGCCACGTGCGCGCGAGCAGCGCCACCGCGTCCTTGTCGCCGAGCACGATCGCGGTTTGTCCGCCGAGGTGCGCGACCCGCACTTCGCCCGGCGAGAGCGGCTTGGCAACGGCGTCGAGCGCGCGGGCACGCCATGCGTCGAATGCTTCGGCCGCGCCGGGGGCCGCGCTCGCCACCTGCTCGCGCAACGCGTCGAGCGTGCTCTTCAGCGTGCCGCGCAGCGCATCGTCGACGACGATCACGTCCGGCGCGAACGCCGCGCGCGGCGTGAGCGCGACCAGCGCGCCGGCTTCCGCCGCATTCGCCAGCTTGTGCGAGCCGCCCGCGGCCAGCGCGGCAAACGCCGGAATCGCGCGCAGCGGCGCGGGCACGTCGATGTCGCTCAAATCGACGGTGTCGCCCACGGCGGGCCAGGCGCGCGTCAGCGGCGCGCGGCCTTCGCGTTGCAGCAGCGCTTCGACGCGCCAGCCGGCATCGAACGCCGGCGCGCCCAGCGTGCGCGCGCCGAGCATCACGACCGGCTTCTGCGGCAATGCGCTCCACGCGCCGCGCAGATCGACGATCGCGTTCGGATCGTAGCGATAGGTCAGGCGCGAGGTCGGCGCGATGCGCCAGAGGTTGCCGATCGCGGTCTGGTCGGTGCACACGTCGTCGCTCAACACCGACGACCAGTCGAGCCCCACGCGCACGAAACCGCTCGGCCGCGCCGCGCCGTCCACGCCGAGGCTCGCCGAGGCGTCGCCCTGCTCCTGGGTCGGACTGCGCGACAGCACCGGCGAGCCGTCGAGCGACACCAGCAGGGTGGTACGCCCGCCGTTGCCGCGCAGATAGCCGCCGTCGATCTGCAACGACGCATCGCTCAAGGGCACGCCGGCCGGCACCGGCAGATACAGTTCCTGACGCGCGTCCGGCGCATGCAGCACGACCGGATCGCGCATGCCGAGATCGGCCAGCGATACGGTGCGTGTCGCGAGACGTCCGCTGCCGAGTTGCGCGAAACTGCCCGCGACGTCGGCCGGCTGTTGGGCGTGCGCGGCGGCGGCCAGCAACAGCAGCGCGGCGAGCGCGTTCGGGCGGGCGCGCGTGAAGCGGCGCATGGGCGTATCGGAGGTCACGTCGGAGATCACCTGGTTTTGTCTCTTGATTGGCGCGCAAGCGGCGAAACCGGATTGCGCGGCATGGATAGTCTGGAACTGGTCTGGAACGGTCGGCCCGGCGCTGCGCCAGTCTTTGCGTTGGATGTCCTCGCTCGCGGCGCTAGTGGGACGGCGAGCGAATCCCTGCAATAACGGCACCGCGGGGCGTTTCCTGAACCCCGCCGCGCATTCCGCGCGTATCTTTGCCTTCGCGAGATGCGCCGCGTTCGGCATATACGCCGGCAAATGCACACGCACAACGAACACCAACCGCCATTCTCGCGCCTCGCGCTCGGACAGCGGCGTCCCGCTTCTCTTCTCTACTGCACAACGCCAGGCAGCGGCACGCGCGGCACATAAGGCATTTCGCCGATGCCGCCGCTCGCGAATTCCTCGAACGGACGTCCGCTCAGCGCCGCGACGATCCGCTCGGAGGCATGGCCGTCGCCGTATGGGTTGACGCGATGCGCGAACTCGTCGCGCTCGCTCGCGTCTTCGAGCAAGCCCGTCACCGCGCGCACGATCGCCTCGCGCGCCGTGCCGACGAGGCGCACCGTACCCGCCGCCACCGCTTCCGGCCGCTCGGTCACGTCGCGCATCACGAGCACCGGCTTGCCGAGCGCGGGCGCTTCTTCCTGCACGCCGCCCGAGTCGGTCAGGATGATCGTGGCGCGCTGCATCAGGCGCACGAAGCCGAGGTAATCGAGCGGCTCGATCAGATGAACGTTGCGCGCGGCGCCCAGCGTTTCCTGCACGGGACCGCGCACGTTCGGATTCAGATGGACCGGATAGACGATCTGCACCGCATTGGTTCGGGCGAGATCGGCGAGCGCCGCGCAAATGTTGGCGAAGCCCGCGCCGAAGCTCTCGCGCCGATGGCCGGTGACCAGCAGCAACGGCAGCGCGCCGTCGAGGAACGGCAGGCGCGCGTCGAGTTCGGCGCGCAACGCCGGGTTCGCGGCGATACGCGCGGTGGTGAGATTGAGCGCGTCGATCACGGTATTGCCGGTTACGATCACCTTACCGTGCAGCGCTTCGTGCGCGATGTTCGCCTTCGAGCTCGCGGTGGGCGCGAACATCAGATCGCTCACGAGGTCGACCACGCGGCGATTCATCTCTTCGGGCCAGGGCTGCACGAGGTTGCCGGTGCGCAGCCCCGCCTCGACGTGGCCGATCGGAATGCGGCGATGAAACGAGGCAAGCGCCGCCGCCGACGCCGTGGTCGTGTCGCCGTGCACCAGCACGCGATCCGGCTTGACCGTGGCGAGCACCTCGTCGAGCGAGGCGATCAGACGCGACGCGAGGCCGTTGAGCGTCTGGTTGCCGGTCATGAGGGCGAGATTGTGATGCGGCACGATCTCGAACAGATCGAGCACCTGATCGAGCATCTGCTGATGTTGCCCGGTGACGCAGACCACCGATTCGAGGTCGGCGCTCGCTTCCAGTTGCTTGACGAGCGGCGCCATTTTGATGGCTTCCGGCCGCGTGCCGAAAATCGACAGAATTCGCGTTGGCATGGGTCCTCGTTCTTCTTGAACTCGGTGGATGGAGGGCGATGCACCAGGCGCGATGCATGGATACCGCAGGCGTACTGCGGAAGAATTCTATCGCGTATTTCCGCCGTTTCCGTGGCGGATTTTCACTGGATTCGCGAATCGCGCAGCGGGCCGTGGCACAGCCATTGCTGCTCTTCGTTCGCCGGCAAACAACCCGTCGAGGCACACGATGCCGAGGACGAGTCGCCGTTTTCCAGTCTCAATCCAGCACATCCACCGGTGGGAGGCCCCATGCTTCGATACGCTGCAATCTTCTTCGTGATCGCGATCATCGCCGCTGTATTCGGCTTTGGCGGCGTCGCCGCGGGCGCGGCGGAAATCGCGAAGGTTCTGTTCTTCATCTTCGTGGTGATCTTCCTCGTCACCTTGTTGATGGGCTTGATCCGACGCTGACCACCGCGTCGGCCGCGCGGGCGCGAAGCGCTTGCGCCGGCGCGGCTCGCGGCGGCCGCATTGCAATATTTGCCACACGGTCTTGCAATAGCTGCCGCCCGCGCCGGGTTTTACCGTTTCGCGCCCGCGATGCGAGCGGGAAATGGCGGTATTCCGATGAGTGCGGAGCGTGTGGAGTGGCGAGGAGTGCGAGCGCGGCGACGCTGAATCTCACGCCGCAGTACGGCTCGGGCCGCTGACCCGACGCCGGATTCAGGAGAAGTTTTCCGCTTCGTAAATGCGCCGCCCCGCGGCATCTTTCGCGCCGAGGATCGGCTCGAAATCGATCGGCCATTCGATGCCGATGTCGGGATCGCTCCACAGGATGCAGCGCTCCAGTTCCGGGAACCAGTATTCGGTGGTCTTCCACAGGCATTCGGCGACGTCGGAGAGCACCACGAAACCGTGTGCGAAGCCCGGCGGCACCCACACCTGCCGATAATTGGCCGCGCTCAGATACGTGCCGGACCATTTGCCGAAGTTCGGCGAATTGAGCCGCACGTCCACCGCGACATCGAACACTTCGCCGATCACCACGCGCACGAGGCGGCCTTGCGGACGCTGCACCTGATAGTGCAAGCCGCGCAGCACGCCGTGCACCGCGCGCGAATGACGGTCCTGCACGAAGTTGAAATCAGGCGCGACGTCCTCGATAAACTCGTCCGCGCTGAAGCTCTCGAAGCAGAAGCCGAATTCGTCGCAAAACACCTCGGGCTCGATGAGCTTGACCTCGGGCAACGCCGTCGACATTACGTTGTTGCCCATTGCCACTGTGCTCGTAAGAAGCCTGCCCGGCGAACAATGCGGCCCCGGGGGGGCCGCGTGCAAACAGTCATGAAGCAGTCAGGAAGCGCGCCGCCGACGCGGCGCCTGCCTCGCGAATTACACCTTGGTCTACACCTCGGTCGCCACGCGGCTGCGCGCCCGATACTCGGTGGGCGAGAGCGCCATGCGCTTGCGAAAGATCTTCGCGAGACGATCGCCGTTGCCCGTGCCGCTGCGGCGCGCGATTTTATCGACCGGCAATTCGGTTTCCGTCAGGAAGTTGCAAGCAATGCGCAGCCGCACCTGCAGCAGATAGTCCGAGGGTGTGACGTGCATTTCGTGCTTGAAGCGCCGCAGGAAATTGCGCTCGCTCATCGCCGCCACCTGCGCGGCGTCGGCAACAGACACCTGACGGTCGCAGTTCGCCTCCATCCAGCGCGCGGCCGCACGAATTTTTTCGGCCACGCTGAGCGTGCCGCCTTCCGCCTGCAGCGGCACCCATGTCGCCGCCATGCCGGGCATCACGCGGTCGGCGACCCGGCGGGCCAACTCCGCGCCGAGATCGCGCTTGATGAACATCAGCGCGCTGCGGGCGCACTCGTCGCGATCGCTGGACGCGGCCTCGGCCGCGACGCCGCCCAGATAGCGGGCCGCTTGCAGCGCGTCGTGGTCGGTGGGGCCGGCGGCTTCCAGCACGAGCCGGCCCTCGCCGATCGTTTCGATCGCGCGGGTGCGCATTTGCACCGAGCGCAGCCAGCCCAGCAAGCGCTCGTCGCGCGCCGCCGCATGTGCGCCGTAGCCGCCCGCGATGAACAGCACGTCGAAGCCGCTGCCGTAGCGCGTGTCGATCCGGTCGGTCCAGATTCGCGCCAACGAGGAACTGGCGACGCTGCCGCCTTCCATCGACAGAAACTGCACGTCGTAGGGCGGTTCTTCGCCGGCATGCGAGTCCGCCAGTTCGTTGGCGGTCTGGAACATCTCGACGACGGTGCCCGGCCCGAGCAGCCAGAAACCGTCGAACAGCAACACGCCGATTCGCCGCGCCACACTCCGCAAATTCGGAGCCGGCGTATGTAACCAGGTAACCCTCGCAGTATCAAGGTGCATATGCGGCATGATGTTTCCTCAAACTGTCGTTCGTTGTGGACCCATTGCTCCGCCGCCGGCTTATACGTCCAAATGAATTAGACGGCTTAAACCGCGGGCAAAGCCGATTAGCGGATTATGCGTGATGTTAGCGGAACGAATGGCTATAGTAAAACTTAAAATCAAATCACCATCGGCAAACGCAATGTATGAAGAAAACCTTGATCCGGCGTTTGATATAGCCGGCCGGGGCTGATGGCGCGACAGCGGCCGTTGGTCTTGCGTTGGTTTCGGACAACACCCGGAGAGCCGCATGGCGCCTGGCTTTGCGCCATCGTCCGGGCGGCTTGCACGACGCCGAAGCACGTGAGGCGCGACAGTGCCGGCTCACCGGGCCCATCGAAAAGTGTTTCACATCTGAACTCCGGAATCCGGCGATTAATAGCGATTCAATCCGGCGCTTATTCGCAAATCAGGAATTTATCGGCATTATCATCGCCCTCGCTCCGCTTATTACCGAATCACCGGAATCGGGCATATTCGGAAATATTTTCAGAGCGATCAAAAACGTTTCTAAAATGAAACATCCGGCGTTTTCAAGTCTGATTAATCGGCGGCGCAAATAAGGTCAGACGAAAATCCGGGCGCGGCGGTGATCGACAAAACCCTGCGCCCGCATGCCGCCGTCACGTCATGCGCGATTCGTCGAGCGCCGCGCCTTCCGCCGCCGCGTGGCGTGCGCGCCGCTCGCCGCGCTTGCGGCGCAGTTGCGCGAGACGCTGCCGGCCGTGCGTCAGCGAGGCGACCGCATGAAACGCGAGCGGCGCGAACACCAGCCCGAACAGCGTGGCGGCCAGCACGCCGCCGAACACGCCGGTGCCGATCGAGCGGCGGCTCTCGGCGCCCGCGCCGCTCGACACGACCAGCGGCACGACGCCGAGCAGAAACGCCGCCGAGGTCATCACGATCGGACGGAAACGCGCGCCGGCGGCGTCCGTCACGGCACGCGCCAACGGCACGCCGCGCCGATGCAGATCGCGGGCGAACTGCACGATCAGGATCGCGTTTTTCGCCGCGAGGCCGATCACGGTGATCATGCCGACCTTGAAGTACACGTCGTTGGGCAGGCCGCGCAGCAGCACCGCGGCGACGGCGCCGATCACGCCGAGCGGCACGACCATCAGCACCGCGAGCGGGATCGTCCAGCTTTCGTAGAGCGCGGCCAGCGCCATGAACACCGCCAGCAGCGACAAGCCGATCAGCAACGGCGTGAGCCGCGCGGCCACGGTTTCCTCGCGGGCCGCGTCGACCCAGTCGTAGCCGATGCCGACCGGCAACGCGGCGGCGAGCCGCTCCATCTCCGCCATCGCGGCGCCGGAACTGTAGCCGGACGCGGCGTGGCCGCTCACGTCGAGCGACGGATAACCGTTAAAGCGCGTCAGCATCACCGGACCGATGGTCCATCGGCGCGCCGCGATCGCCGAGAGCGGCACCATGCCGCCCGTCGCGTTGGGCACGGCGAGCGCCAGCAGATCGTCGTCGCTCATGCGCGCGGCGGCGTCGGCGGCGATCATCACGCGGCGCATCCGGCCGCCTGCCGGGAAGTCGTCGATATAAGTTGAGCCGAAGGTGCTGCCCAGCACCTCGGCGATGCGGTCGAACGACACGCCGAGCGCATACGCCTTCGCGCGGTCGACGACGAGTTCCACACGCGGCGCGTCCGGCAGCGCCTCCGAGTGCACCGAGGCCAGCACGGGACTCGCCCTGGCCTGCGCGAACAGTTGCTCGCGCGCGGCCTTCAGCGCGTCGAGCCCGACTCCGCCGCGATCTTCCAGGCGGAAAACGAAACCGTCCGAATGCCCGAGGCCCGGCACCGAAGGCGGCAGTTGCGCCTGCACATCGCCATCCATGATCTTGTCGAACTTTTCGTTGAGGCTGTCGCGCAGCGCGAGCGCGCCGGTGCCGCGCCTGTCCCAGTCCTTCAGTTCGACGAAGGCCATCGCCACGTTCTGCCCGCTGCCGGAGAAGCTCCAGCCGATCACGCTCGTGACGTTCGCGATGCCCGGCTCGCCGTGCAGGATGTTTTCCATGCGCTGCACGACGGCCAGCGTGCGTGCCTGCGTCGCGCCCGCGGGCAACTGCACCAACACCTGTAGCTGGCCTTGATCCTCGCTCGGCAGGAAACCGCCCGGCATCCGCGCATAAAGCACGCCGCAGACGCCGACCAGCACGACGTAAATCGCGAGCATCGGTCCGATACGGCGCAGCGTGCGCGCGGTGAGGCCGCGATAGGCGTTCGCGGCGCGATCGAAGCCCGCCGTGAAGCGGCTCGCCGCGCGCGCGGCCAGGCCCGCCACACCACGCCGCGCGTCGCGCTGACGAACCGCTTGCCGCTGCGGCTTCAGCAGATTCGCGCACAACGCGGGCGTCAGCGACAACGCCATGAACGACGACACCAGCATCGACGCGATCATCGCCACCGCGAACTGCCGGTAAATGCCGCCGACGCCGCCCGGAAAGAACGCCATCGGCACGAACACCGCCGTCAACACCGCGGTCACGCCGACAATCGCGCCGCCGATCTGCGACATGGCTTTGCGCGTGGCCTCGCGCGGCGGCAGGTGCTCTTCCTCCATCACGCGATGCACGCTCTCGACCACCACGATCGCGTCGTCGACGAGAATGCCGATCGCGAGCACGAGGCCGAACATCGTGAACACGTTGATCGACAGGCCGCACGCGTACATCGCGAGAAACGCGCCCATCAGCGTGACCGGAATCACCACGGTCGGCACGAGCGTGTAGCGCAGATCGCGCAGGAACAGCCACATCACGAAGAACACCAGCGCCACGGCTTGCGCGAGCGTGACGAGCACTTCATGAATCGCGATCTGCACGAAATGCGCGTTGTCGAAAGGGATTTCGACGGCGACGCCGGGCGGCAAGCCTTTGGATAGTTCGGCAAGACGCGCGCGAATCGCGTTCGACGTTTCGAGCGCGTTGCCGCGCGGCCCGAGTTGAATGCCGACCGTTGCCGCGGCCTTGCCGTTCAGCCGCGACCAGAACGCGTAGTTGTCGCGCCCGAGTTCGACCCGCGCGATGTCGCGCAGGCGCACCGCCGAGCCGTCGGGCCGCGCCTTGATGACGATCTGGCCGAATTCGGCCGGCGAGATCAGTTGCCCTTTCACGCTCACCGAGGCCGTCAATTGCTGGCCCGGCACGAACGGCGCGTCGCCCAGCGTGCCCGCCGTCACGGCCGCGTTTTGCGCGGCGATCGCGGCGTTGACTTCGGCGGCGCCGAGGCCGTACTCGCGCAGCTTCATCGGATCGAGCCAGATGCGCAGCGCTTCGTCGGCGTCCCAGAGTTGCGCGGAGCCCACGCCCGGCGCGCGCTTGAGTTCGCGCAACACATAGCGGCTCAGATAGTCGCTCAGTTGCACGGAGTCGCGCGTGCCGTCCGTGGAGGTGAGCGCGACCAGCATCAGGAACGTGTTGGCCGACTTGAACACGGTGATGCCCTGCTGCACGACCTGCTGCGGCAAACGCGGCTCGACCTGCTTGAGGCGGTTCTGGATGTCGACGAGCGCGAGGTCGGGATTGGTGCCGGGCGCGAAGGTCGCGTCGATTTCGAGCTCGCCGAGGTTGTCGCTGGTTGTCTGGTAGTACAGCATGTTGTCGGCGCCATCGAGGCTTTCCTCGATGATGCTGCCGACGTTGGCGTCCACCACTTCGGTCGACGCGCCCGGATACGTCGCGGCAATGACGATGCGCGGCGGCGCAAGACGCGGATACTGCGCGACCGGCAGCAGCGGAACGGCCAGCGCGCCCGCCACGACGATGGCGAGCGCGACGATCCACGCGAAGACCGGGCGGTCGATGAAGAAGAAAGGCACTTAGCGGTCCGGGGTGGGCGGCTCGAAGCGCGGGGCGTCGACGAGGCGAGCCATATGCAGCGCGTCGGCCAACACTCCGTCGCGCAGGGCATAGGCGCGCGAGCGGCCTTCTTCGACAAAGCCGAACTTGCGATACAGCGCGATCGCCGGTGCGTTGTCGACGAACACCCTCAGTTCGATGCGCCGCAATCCGAACGAGCCGTCGGCGGCTTCCGTCAGCGCCCGCAGCAGCGCGGTGCCGACGCCGCGCCCGTGGAACGCATCGTGCACGACGAGACCCAGTTCAGCGCTGTGCGCTCGGCTCGGCCTGTAAATGTGGAGTCCCGCTTGCCCGACCATGCGGCCGTCCAGCCACGCGCCGACATTCAGCGTGTCTTTCAGCCGGCGCTCGTGCCAGGCGCGCAGGTTTTCAGCGCTGCGATAGCCGATGGTCAAAGTGCCGCGCCGCACCTCGGGTTGACTCATGACCTCGGCAAATTCGTCGATATCGGACGGTTCGAGCGCTCGCACCGTGATGCGGTTCTCCACCGCTGCATGAGTGGCTTGCAACGTTTCTTCTTGCATGGCTTTATTCCGCTGCGATGGGGGTCGCCGATTGCGTCGCCCTGTGCATCGACATCAGCGGCGCGGCGTCGCGCAACCGCGCCATGAAATAGCAGTCGATCAGCACGCCGCGGCGCAACACCGCGCCGCGCTGCCGCGCCTCGATCTCGAAGCCGAACTTGCGGTACAGCGCGAGCGCCGCGTGGTTGTCGGCGAATACGTGCAACTCGACGCGGCGCAGGCCGAGCCAGTTGTCAGCCAGATCGAGCAGTTCAGTCATCAGCGCATTGCCGATGCCGCGCCGATGCCATGCGTCGTGCACGCCGATGCCGATCGAACCGGCATGCGAGCGGCGTCCCTTCAAAGGCGTCAATTCCGCTTCACCAACCAGCGTGTCGCCGATGATCGCCGCGATCGCGATCTCCGTGGGCTCCAGTTTTTCGAGGTACTCGCGGGTACTGGCGAGCGTTCGAAATGGCGCGTGCGGATTGCCGTTGACCACCGCCGGCAACTGCTGCATGGCGTGGAACTGCTCGGCGTCGGCGGGGCGCAGTGCGCGCAGCGTCAAGCCCTCGGGTGTGCTCTCGGGTTTTTCTGTTTCGAGGTGTTGATCCATACGCTCACAACGTCAATTCAAACGATCTCACCAGAATGCCGGGCAATTGCATGCCGCCCGTGGCGCGCTCGCCCCAGGTCGAATCGCTCAACAGCAATTCCGCTTGCGCGCCGAGTTGTTCGAGTTCGCTGCCGAGCAAACGGTACAGGCTGTCGTCGAAGCGCATCGCCTCGAGCGGCGCGACGATCTCACCGTCCTCCACCCAGAACGTCGCGAAGCGCGTCATGCCGGTGAGGCGGCAATTCATCCGGTCGGAGAAATTCACGTACCACAGGTTGCCGATATAAAGACCGGTGCCGAGTTTCGCCAGCACGTCGTCTTCGGGCAGATCGCCGCCTTGCATCGAGAGCGCCGCCGGCGACTCGCTCGCCAAGGCGCCGTTCGGCGTCAAACCGTATTCGCGCGCGCTGCGTGCGTTGGTCAGGCATTCGGCGCTGCGGCCGGCCTCGATCAACGGCACGGTGTCGCGCAGATAGCCGTCGTCGTTGAAACCGGGTGTGATGCCGAGCGTCAGATCCTCGCTGATCGTCACGCGCGGGTCGAGCGCGATTTCTCCCACATGCAGCTTGTACAACTCGCTGCGCGAGCTTGCCTGGGCGCGCGCGGAGAAGCCGCTCCATGCAGCCGTGCCGAGCAATTCCGCGAGCGCCGCGGGCGCCAGATACGCGCGGTAACGCCCCGGCGGCAAGGCGCGCGGCGTGCGCGCGAGCACGCCGAGACGGCTTGCCGCCTGTTCGAGCTTGTGCGCGAACACGGCATCGCTCCAGTCGTCGCCGGCGTAAGCGGTCTTGATCGCGCGGCCGCTCGGATCGTAGAGCGACCAGCTGAAATTGAAGTTGTCCACTTCGTACCAGCCACGGCTGCCGCTCGTGGATGCGAAGCCGCGCACGATGGTGCCGCCCGCATAGAAGCCCACGAAATCGAGCCCCCGCGCGCATTCGGCAACCGTGCGCAACAAGCCGTCCGGGTCCGGCAGCTTGCCGGAGCGCTGCGTGCTTCGCTGCCATGCCGATGTGTCGAACAGCAGATGCGGATCGTCCGCCGCGCCGCGCAAGCCTTCGCGCAAGGCGGCGAGCGCCGCGCTGATTTCGTCGAGATCCTGTTGCGGATCGCCGCATACGGTCAGCGTCGAATAAGCCTGGCGCGCGCCGTCGATCAGGCGCAAGGTCAGCTTGCCTTGCGACACGCTGCCCGTCTGCCGCACCTTGCCGCCATTGAAGCGGATGAAGTCCGACTGTTCTCCCGCGAACGAACTGAGCGTGGTTTCCGCGCCTTGCCGCAGGCGCTCGATCGCATCGGCGAGCAAGGTGAAGTGCCACTGCCAATCCACCGACGTGGCGGCACGCGAGGACATGAACTGGCTCATCAGGCGCCTCCGAACACGTCGACGTTGCTGAACACGCAAGCCGGCGACGCATGGCCCACGCGAATGATCTGCGCGGGTTCGCCCTTGCCGCACATCGACGTGCCGTACACCTCGCGCGTGGCCGCATTGCCTACCGCGCTCAGGCTGCGCCAGAAATTCGCCGAGATGCCGCGATAGTTCGGCTGCTTCACCACTTGCGTGAGCTTGCCGTTCTCGATCAACTGGCCGAATTCGCAGCCGAACTGGAATTTGTTGCGATGGTCGTCGATCGACCAGGACGTGTTCGTGCGCATCAGAATGCCGTGCTCGATGTTGCCGATCATCTCGTCCAGCGAACTCGCGCCGGGCTCGATGTTGAGATTCGCCATCCGGTCGATCGGCGGCCGGTTCCAGTTCGACGCGCGCGAATTGGCGACGCCCGGCATGCGCGCGCGTTGTTGCGACAGCGCGCCGCCGAGCGGACGTTCGAGCACGCCGTTGCGGATCAGATACTGCTTGTGCGCCTCGCTGCCGTCGTCGTCGAATGCGTAGGACGCGGCTTCCTCGCGCAGTTCGGGATCGAACGTGACGTTCAGCAATTCCGAGCCATAGCGATACGAGCCGAACATCTCCTGCTTCACGAAGCTCCAGCCCGCGAAGTTGCGCTCGTCGCCGAGAATCCGGTCGAGTTCGAGCGGATGCCCGATCGACTCGTGAATCTGCAACATCATCTGATCGGGCATCAGCAGCAGATCGCGCTGGCCCGAAGGACAATTCGGCGCGGCCAGCAATTGCAGCGCCTCGCTGGCGACGCGCACACCCGCGCCGTCGAAGCCGAAGCGCGCCAGCACTTCCACGCCGCCCTGCGCGAGCGTGCCGTAGTTGCCGCCGAGCGTGCGCACCTGGGTATCGCCGTTCGCGTGCGCGGCCACGCTCAGTTGCGGCATCAGGAAGCGGAACTGCTGGTCGATGCGCACGCCGTCGCCGGTCATGTATAGCTGGTCGGTATGGATGATCTGCACGGACGCCACGCGCTCGACGATCCGTGCATCGAGATTCGCGCTCGCGCATTCGGCGCCCAAACGGTCGAGCCATTCGGCGCGGCCCGGCAGCGCACGTTGCGCGTTCGGCGACAGGTAGTGCCCGCTCGCCGTGGGCCGCGCCACCTCGCGATGATCGATCAGCGACACCGCCGCGCTCGCCTCGGCGCGCGCGGTGGCGATGTCGAGCGCGGCTTGCAAGCCGGCCGCCGAGAGATTCGCGGTGGCCGCATAGCCCGCTCCCGCGCCCACCCACGCGATCAGCATCGCGCCGCGGTCGCGCACCGAGCGCAGCGGCTGCGCGACGTCGTTGCGAATCTCGTGGTCGTCGATCTGTTCGTCGACAATGCGCAGCGACCAGAAGGCCGCGCGGCTCTTCAGCGTGCGGGCGGCTTGCGCCCAACGTTCGTCAATCATTGGCGGTTTCCGTATGAGTCGCCATCACGCCCGGCTGCGCGACGGTCAGCGAGGACGCCAGCAAAGACCGCGTATAAGGATGCGACGGCGCGTGCAGTACGTCGAGCGTGTCGCCGGCTTCGACAATGCGCCCCGACTTCATCACGATCACGCGATGCGCCATGGCTCGCATCACGGCGAGATCGTGCGTGATGAACAAAAAGCTTAGCTTGTACTTTTTCTGCAGATTTGTCAGCAGGTTCAGCACCTGTTTCTGGATCGATACGTCGAGCGCGCTGGTCGGTTCATCGAGCACGATGAGTTCGGGCTGCACCGCGAGCGCGCGCGCGATCGCAATGCGCTGACGCTGCCCGCCGGAGAATTCATGCGGATAGCGCAGCATCGCGTCGGCGGGCATACCCACCTCTTCCAGCAAGCTGCCCACGCGGGCGCGCCGCGCCTTCGGGTTCACTTCGGGACGATGCACGGCAAGCCCTTCGCCGATGATCTGCTCCACCGTCATGCGGGGCGACAGCGAGCCGAACGGGTCCTGAAACACGACCTGCATGCGCGCATAGAGCGCCCGGCGGGACGTCGCGGTCTTGAGCGTCGACAACGGCATGCCGTCGATATGAACGTGGCCCGCCGCCGGCTGCTGGAGGCCGAGCACCGCGGCGGCCAGCGTCGATTTGCCGGACCCCGATTCGCCGACGATGCCGAGCGTCTCGCCGCGCCGCACGCTCAGATCGACTTCATGCACCGCGCGAAATGTCGAGCGCCTGAACATCGAACGCCAGCCTTTCGCGGACGTGCTGTAGTCGACGGCGAGCCCCTGCACTTCGAGCAGGCGCCGCGCGCCGGCTTCGACCGGTTCGATTGCGCGTTGCGGCTCGCTGTCGAGCAGGCGTTTCGTGTACGGATGCCGCGGATCGGCGAACAGCGCTTCGGTCGTATTGGTTTCGACCAGCACGCCTTTCTCCATCACCGCGACGCGCTGCGCGAAACGCTTCACCAAATTCAGATCGTGCGTGATCAGCAGTACGGCCATGCCGCGGTCGGCGGCTTCCTGTTCCTGCAATGCGAGCAACAGATCGACGATTTGCTGGCGCACGGTGACGTCGAGCGCGGTGGTGGGCTCGTCGGCGAGCAGCAAACGCGGACGGCACGCGAGCGCCATCGCGATCATCGCGCGCTGCCGCTGGCCGCCCGACAGTTGATGCGGAAAACTGTCGATGCGCCGTTCCGGCTCGGGAATGCCCGTGCGCCTGAGCAACTCGATGCCGCGCTCGCGCGCCGCGTTCGGCCGCAAGCCTTCGTGCAGGCGCAGACTTTCGGCGATCTGCTTGCCGATCGTGAAGAGCGGATTGAGCGCCGTCATCGGCTCCTGAAACACCATCGCCACATCAGCGCCGCGAATGCCGCGCATCTGCTGCTCGGTTTTTTGCAGCAGATCGTCGCCGTCGAGCAAGATGCGGCCGCTCAATTCGGCTTGCTCCACGAGACGCAAGATGGATAACGCGGTCACGCTCTTGCCCGAACCCGATTCGCCGACCAGGGCCACGCGCTCGCCGCGCGCGATCGAAAGGCTCAATTCATGCACCGCGATCGTGTCGCCGAAACGCACGGAGAAGCGGTCGACTTCCAGCAAGGGGCGGCTCGGCACTGCATCGCTCATCGCGGACCTCCGCCGAACGCCGAACCGCGCGAGCGCGTGTCGAGCGCATTGCGCAACGCGTCGCCCATGAAGGTCAATAGCAGCAGCGTGATCACCAGCGCGGCGAACGCCGACATCGAGATCCACCACGCGTCCAGATTGTTCTTGCCTTCCTGCAGCAACTCGCCGAGGCTCGGCGTCGGCGGCGGCACGCCCAGGCCGAGAAAGTCGAGGCTCGTCAGCGAGAGAATCGCCGCGCTCATGCGAAACGGCAGAAAGGTGATCACCGGCGTGAGACTGTTCGGCAATACATGACGCCACATGATCTGCCAGTTGCCGAGGCCCATCGTGCGCGCCGCCTTCACGTAATCGAGCGAGCGGTTGCGCAGGAATTCGGCGCGCACGTAGTCCGACAGCACGAGCCAGCCGAACAACGAAAGCAGGATGAACAGCAGCCATAACGTCGGCTCGAAGATCGACGCGAAGATGATCAGCAGGTACAGGTCGGGCATCGAACTCCAGATTTCGATCAGACGCTGGCCGATCAGATCGGTGCGTCCGCCGTAAAAACCCTGCACGGCGCCCGCCGTCACGCCGATCACCACGCCCGAGACGGTCAACGCCAGCGCCATCAATACCGACAAGCGGAAGCCATACAGCAAACGGGCGAGCACATCGCGGCCGTACTGATCGGTGCCGAGCCAGTTGCTCGACGTGGGCGGCGCCGGATACGGATGCGCGGCGAAATAGTCGATGGTGTCGTAGTGAAAATGATTCGGCGGATAGATCGCGAAGTTGCCGTTCGATTCGAGCCGCGAACGGATATACGGATCGAGGTAATTTGCGCGCGCCGGAAAATCGCCGCCGAACAGGGTCTCCGAATAGTCCTTCACGATCGGAAAATAGTAGTGGCCGTCGTAGCGCACGACGAGCGGGCGATCGTTGGACAGCACCTCGCCAAGCAGGCTGACGACGAACAGCGACGCGAAGATCACGAGGCTCCAGTAGCCCAGGCGCTGCCGCCTGAAGCGCAGCCACGTGCGCCGCCACGGCGACGGCGATGCCGCGTGCGCCGCGCCGGAGGCGTCAGCGGTCCAGGCGGTTGAATTGGATGCGGGGGTCGACGAGGACATAGCAGACGTCAGCAATGAGTTTGGTGATGAGGGCGATCAGCGTGAACAGAAACAGCGAACCGAGCACCACGGGGTAATCGCGGCGAATCACCGAGTCGTAGGAGAGTTGGCCCATGCCGTCGAGCGAGAACAGTGTTTCGATCAGCAGATTGCCGTTCAGGAACGCGCCGACGAAAGCCGCCGGCAAGCCGGTCAGCAACGGAATCGCGGCGTTGCGCAGCACGTGTTTCCACAGCACGTCGCGCTGCGGCGCGCCCTTCGCGCGCGCGGTCAGCACATACTGCCGGCCGATCTCTTCCAGAAAAGTGTTCTTGGTCAGAATCGTGACGATCGCGAAGTTGCCGACCACCGAGGCCGTGACCGGCATCACGATGTGCCACAGATAATCCAGCGCCTTGCCCAACGCGCTCAACTCGCCGAAGTTATCCGACGTGAGGCCGCGCATCGGAAACACCTGCCAGAACGTGCCGCCGCCGAACAGCATCAACAGCAGGACGCCCAGCACGAAGCCCGGAATCGCGTAACCGGCCAGCACCAGCACGCTCGTCACGGTATCGAAGCGCGAGCCGTTGCGCACCGCCTTGGCGATCCCCAACGGCACCGAGATCAGATACGTGAGCAGCACGGTCCACAGGCCGAGCGTGACCGAGACCGGCAGCTTCGAGCGAATCACCTGCCATACGCTGTCGTGCTGATAGTAGGACTGGCCGAGGTCGAACGTCGCGTAGTGCCTGAGCATCAGCAGATAGCGTTCGAGCGGCGGCTTGTCGAAACCGAACTGTTTCTTGATCTGCTCGATCTGCTGCGGATCGACGCCCTGGCTGCCGTGATAACCGCCGCCGCCCGCCCCGGCCTCTCCGCCACGGCCAGTGCCGTGGCGGAGTTGCGTCATCACCTGTTCGACCGGCCCACCCGGCACGAACTGCGTGACGACGAAGGTCAGCGTGACCACGCCGAGCAGCGTGGGCACCATCAACAGCAATCGTCTGAGAATGTAGGCAAGCATGCTGTTCCTCTGTCGCTCAATGCGCCGCGGCGGTTTGGGTCTGCGCCGGGGTCTGCGCCGCTCGCGGCTTCGCGTACCAGTAGCTGATCACCCAATCCTCGTACTGGTAGGTCGCCGGCACGATCTTCGGAAAGCCCATCGTGGCCTTGTAGCCGATGCGCGCACCCGGCGCGTAGTACTCGGGCACGAGGTAATACGAGTTGATGAGCACGCGATCGAGCGCGCGAGTCGCCGCTTGCAGGTCTTCGATCGTGGTGGCGGCAAGCGCGGCGCGAATCAGCGCGTCGACCGCCTTCGAGCGGATGCCCGGATAGTTTTCCGAACCGATCTGCGAAGCCGCCGCGCTGCCGAAGCGGCGTTGCAGCTCCGCGCCCGGAATCGTCACCGGCGGATAGATGAAGGTGGTCATGTCGTATTGGAAATTGTCGAGGCGCTTCTGGTACAACGCGCTGTCGATCTCGCGCATGTGCGCCTCGATGCCGAGCACGCCGAGCGCCTGCATGTACGGCAGGATCAGGCGATCCATGCCGGGCTGATCGTCCATGATCTCGATGGTCATCGGCGTGCCCTTCGCATCGCGCAGCGCGCCGTCGCGGTAGTGCCAGCCCGCTTGCGCAAGCAGGTCGCGCGCGACACGCAGATTGCCGCGCAATGAATTCGGCGCGATGGTGTCGGGCTGCTTCGTCATCGGCCCGAATACCTCGGGCGGCACGCTGTCGCGATACGGTTCGAGCAGCGCGAGTTCCTTGGGTCCGGGCAGGCCGGTCGCGCCGAACGGGCTCGCGTCGAAATAGCTATGCGTGCGCCGGTATTGACCACGGAACATCATGCGGTTCATCCAGTCGTAATCGAAGGCCATGCTCAGCGCGCGGCGCACGCGCACGTCCTGGAACATCGGCTTGCGCAGATTGATCAGCAAGCCCTGCATCTGCGCGGGGCCGTCGGCGAATTCGCCCTTTTTCAGCATGCCGTTCGTGAAGTTCTTGCCGACGTACTTGCGGGCCCACTGCGTCGCGCTGTATTCGACGACCACGTCGGCGTCGCCGGCCTTGAAGGCTTCGAGTTGCGTGTAGTGATCGCGGTACAGCTTGAACGTGATGCTCGCGAAACGGTACATGCCGCGCCGCGACGGCAGATTCGCGGCCCAATAGTTCGGATTGCGGCGGTAGGTGATCTGCTTGTCGTTCTTGCGCGACTCGATCAGATACGGGCCGCTCGCGATCGGCGCCTCCGAGGCGATCTGATCGAACGGCGGGCGCGTGCCGTCGGCGCGCATGCCCCACTTGCGCGAGAAGATCGGCAAGTCGCCGGCAATCAGCGGCGCCGAGCGTTCCGCATGTTTGAAGTCGAAGCGGACGGTGGCGTTGTCCACCACGACCGCGCGTTTGATCACCGCGAACTCCGCGTTGAACATCGGCGAAGCCTGCGGACTCGTCAACGTATCGAACGAATATTTGATGTCCGCCGCGGTAATCGGGTCGCCGTTCGAAAAGCGCGCGGCCGGGTTGATGTGGAAGGTCGCCGAACCCAGGTCGGCGGCGACTTCCACGTCGTCCGCGATCAGCGGGTACTCGGAGGCCAACTCGTCCCAACTGCGCTGCATCAGCGTGTCGAACATCAGGCGCCGGATGTCGGGAGCCGGCGCGCCGCGCACCAGAAACGGATTCAGCGAATCGTAGGTTTGCAGCTCGTCGTAGTTCTGGAAGCTGAGCGTGCCGTCGGCGGGCGCGCTGGGATCGGCGTAGTCGAAGTGCGTGAAATCGGCCGGGTATTTGGGCTCGTCGTATTGAGCGATCGACGGCCTCGCCTGCGCGGGCGCCGCGCTCAAAGCCAGGCTCACGGCTAGCGCCATCGTCCATGCCGCGCTCAGGCTCAGCAGTGGCGCGCGCGTGAGCGGGGGCACGGCGCGCGGCCAGCGAAACTTCACAAGTCTCATCTTCGGAATGCGTGTGGATGCGTGTGATTGCGTGTGGATAGACGCCGGCTCGCGGGCCGGCCTGGCATGTCACGCACTACGTCGCGCGATACGTGACGCACTACGTCGAACCGGCGCGAGGACGGCTTGCGGCCGTCGCTCGCGTTCCCTTCGCCGACGCGCGTTGCCGCCGCGCGCCGTGCTTACTCGTCGTCGCTCGCGGCGGTCTTGAACGAGAACGCCACTTCACCGACGTAAGCCTCCGCGTTCTTCTCGCATCGATACGACTTCGCCGCGCTGATGACCGCCTCGTTGAACACCGAGGTGGGCGGCGTGACGCGCATGATCTTCACGTCGTTCACGCTGCCGTCCGGGCTGATCGACAGATGCGCGATCACGGTCGCCGAGATGCCCTCCTGCAACGCGCGGCGCGGAATCTGCGGCTGCACGGCCTGACAATGGCCGCGGCCGTCGACCACCCCATGCAGCGCGGGCGGCGCCGCGGGCACGGGCGGCGCGGCCGCGGCCGTGGCCGGTCCGGGCGCGGCGTTCGCCGTCGCGAGAGCGGGCGCATTCGCGTTCGGATTGGCAGCCGGCGCGATGTTGGCGGGCTTCGGCGTGGGCGACGGCATCGCCGGCGGCGGCTTGGGCGTCGGCAGCGGCTTGGGCTGCACCTGCTTCGGCACGGGCTTGACCGGCGTGGGCGCGGGCGGCGGCTCGAGCTTCTTCACTTCCGGCGGCGGCGGCGGCGGCGCCATCTCCACCTGCATCACCTTGCGCGCGGGCGGCGGCTCCTGTCTGAAGCTCACCTGCGAAAGTCCGGCGACGATCAGCAGCTCGACCACCAGCGCCACTCCCACGGCCGTCTTCATGGACATGCGGCCATGCTGCGCCGGCGTGGACTCTGCCCAGAGTGCGCCGTTCAGGCGACTTCGCGGGTCTTTCATGTCGAGTACCGGAGAGCTCATGTCGTCGGATTGGTCGCCAGTGCTACCGAGCTGATGCCCGCCGCGCGCACCAGGTCCATGACCTTGACGATGTTCTTGTAGCTCGTGCCTTCGTCGCCGGCGATCGCCACGTCGACCTTCTTCGCATCGTGGACGAGCCCTTCGAGATGCGCGGTCAATTCGGTCGGCGTGACGGGCTTCGCGTCCAGATAAATCTCGTCGCTTTTGGTGACGCCGATCGACACCTTCACCGTCTGCTGCAACTGCTCGGCCGTGCTCGATTGCGGCAGATCGAGCTTGATGCCGGCGCCCTGGATCATCTTCAGCGTGGCGAGCATGAAGAACACCAGCAGGAACATCATGATGTCGATCATCGGGATGATCTCGATGCGCGCCTTCTCTTCCGCGCCCAGGTAATGGCTGCGATGGTTACGCATGATCCTTCTCCTTGACGGTTCTTCAGGCGGCGAAGCGCGACACGAGCAGCGACTTGATCAGGTCGAACTGATTGACCGTCATGCGGATGCGCTTGTTGAAGTAGTTCAGGAAGATCACGCAGATGATCGCGATGGTGAGCCCACAGGCGGTGGCCGTCAGCGCGTGGCCGATGCCGCCCGTCACGCCGTTCGGGTTCGAGGTGCCGCTCGCGCCCAGCACGTTGAACGACTCGACCATGCCGATGATCGTGCCGAGCAGGCCGAGCAGCGGGCCGAGCGTCACGGCCGTATCGAGAATCCACAGATTGCGGTCGAGGCGCGGCATCTGGAACATGATGGTTTCCTCCAGTTCGCGCTCCACCACCGCTTCCGGTTTGCCCTGCACCTTCAGCGCGCTCTTGACGAGTTCGCCCTGCACGGTTTGCTTATAGTGTTCGGCGACCTTGCGCGCGTCGCCCAGATTGGCCGGCTCGACCATTTTCAGATCATGTTCGAGCGTCTTGCCCGCCTTGACCGCTCGCGAGAAGAACATGAAGCGCTCGACGATGATCGAGATGCCCAGCAGGAAGATAAAGGCCAGCAAGGGAATCAGGCCCATCGATTGAACTGAATAGTTGATAAGGGTATTGAGCACGGGGAACTCCCTATTACGTGTCGAACAAAGGCAAGCCGCTCCGGTCTCGATGACGGAGCCGGAGCGGCCGACTGACTAAACGGACTGCTGATGCATCAGAAACGGTACGTCGCGCCGACCTGGAAGAAGCGGCCGATGTTGGTGTAAAGCGACTGGTCGTAGCCGGTGATATCCGGGGTGGCCTGCCACTCCACGTCGAACGGCGGCTTGCGGTCGAAAATGTTGTTGATGCCGCCGTAGATCGTCCAGTGCTTGAAGCCGCGATACGTCGCCATCAGGTTGAACTGGCTATACGAGGCGACCGACAACGTGCCGCCGTCGCCGAACT
This sequence comes from Paraburkholderia sp. 22099, assembly GCF_052045835.1. Lineage (NCBI taxonomy): Bacteria > Pseudomonadati > Pseudomonadota > Betaproteobacteria > Burkholderiales > Burkholderiaceae > Paraburkholderia > Paraburkholderia sp. 22099. The sequence continues at coordinate 125,842 of NZ_JBQEPU010000005.1, forward strand.
CGGCCGCCACCGCATTGGTGTACGGACCGGTGTATTGCCAGGTCAGCGTGGTGGTGAACTTGCGGTAGTCCCAGCTCAGGCTCGTGTTGCCCTTCCAGCGCGGATTGCTGGCGCCGAACGGTTGCAGCAGCGCGAGGTTGTTGCCGGCGAAGTCCTGGGTCGGCGCGCCCGGGCTGTTCAGCTTGAAGTGCCACACGTACACCCAGTCGCCCGCCAGCGTGAAGGTGCCGTACTTCGTGCCGACCGACTTGCGGAAATTCATGTCGAAACCGTCGGTGTCGAGCGAGCCGAGGTTGACGAACTGTTGCTTGATGTAGGCCACCGTGCCGTCGGGATTGCGGATCACCGTGGCCGGGTTGTTCGCATCCATCACCGCGTTCGGATCGTTGGTGCCGATCACGCCGTCGATGTGAATCTTGTAGAACGCCGCGCCGATATCCGTGGACGAGTCCGGCGAGAGCTGGAAGCCGATGTTGTAGTTCTTCGTGTGCTCAGGCTGCAGATCCGGATTGCCGTTGGTCTGCTCGGTCGTGAAGTGCTTGGTCGGCACGCCGCTCGGATCGTTGGGATCGACCAGGTTCTGGTGACCGAGGTACACCGCCTGCGAGTTTTCAACCAGCGTCGGCGCACGGAAGCCGCGGCTGTACGACGCGTAGGTCGTGAGCGCCTGCACCGGCTGGAAACGCAGCGCGAAGCTCGGCGAGAACGCGCCGCCGAAATCGCTGTAGTGGTCGTAACGGCCCGCTTGCGTGAACGTCAGGTTGCGGATGATCGGAATATCGACCTGGTAGTAGACGGCGGCCACATTGCGCGAACCGTCGACCGTCTGAATGTTGGCCGGCGCGGTGATGCCCTGCGCGCTATAGGTGCGCGAGTTGATGAGCGAACTCTCGTGACGGAACTCCGTGCCGAAGCCGACGCCGACCGGGCCGCCCGGCAGATTGAACAGGTTGCCGGTCGAGGTCTTGGCGGTCACGCTGTCGAGCTTGGAGATCGCCTGCTCGTAGTCGTTCTGGAACACGCCGTTCAAGCCATTCGGCGTGGCCGACGGGTTCGAGAAATTGAAGCCGCCGTTCTGCAGGATGCTTTCCACGCCCGCCACGTTCAGCACGTTCCGGTAGGTGGTGTCGACCGTGCTTTGCGAATGGCCGTAATCCGCGGACCAGTCCCAGTCGCCGAACTTCTGCGTGGTGAACGAGCCCTTCACGCCGGTCGACGCACGCCAGAACGTCGATACCGTATCGGCCGAAACCGTATTCGGGAACGTGTAGCTGATCGGCGTCGCGACGCCGAAGGGGTTGTACGGGTTGCTCGCCGAGACGGTGCGCGAGAGCGGCAACGCCGAACCGGTCGCCGGGTTGAACGCGTTGGTCGTGCTGGAGAGCGCGGCCGGGCCTTCGTTCTGCACGGTTTCGTTGCGGCTCACCCACAAGTCGGCGTAGGCCTGCACGTCGTCGTTGATCTTGAAGGTGCCGCGCACTTTCGCGTTCAGGCGCGTGATGCCCGGAACCAGCGAGGTGGTGCTGGCGGGATTCGATTTACACGTCGAGCCGTCGTTCGCCGACACGCTGCCGGGCGGGCACGGGCTGAGCGCGACCTTGGTGCCGTCGGGCGCGGTCCAGTACGACTGCTGGTTCGGACCGAGCGGGCCGGCGAGGCCGCCGGGGAACTGGCTGAAGTCCTGATTGGCGGTGAGCGAGCGATCGGCGAGCGACGAGCCGCTGTCGCGGTAGTAGCTGGCCGCGGCTGTCACGTTGAAACGGTCCGAGTTCAGATCGCCGATGCCGCCGAGCACGCTGAAACTCCCTTGCGCGTCGCCGGGATGCTGCGCCTTGCCGAGCTGGCCGTCGATCTGCAAGCCCTGAAAGTTCTTCTTCGTGATGATGTTGACCACACCTGCGATCGCATCGGAGCCGTACACCGACACCGCGCCGGTCTTCACGATGTCGATGTGGTCGACCATGTTGAGCGGGATCGAGTTGACGTCGAAGAACGTGTCGGTGAAGTTCACCGCCTTGCCGTAGTTCGCCACCCGCTGACCGTCGACCAGCACCAGCGTGTACTTCTCGCTGAGCCCGCGCAACGCGATGCCGCCGCCGCCCTGCGCGGAGCTGTTCATCGTCGTTTGTCCCCAACTGCTGCCGGAGTTCGCGGACGTGCCGCGCAGAAAGTCCGCCACCGTCGTGTAGCCGCTCTGCTCGATCTCCTTCGGCGTGATGGTCTGCACTTCCGTGTTGCCGACCTTGTCCGACGTGCGGATCAGCGACCCGGTGACTTCCACGCGTTCCATTTTGGTCACGTTGCCCGTGTCCGTCGCGGCCGGTGCGGCTTCCGATGTCGTCGTTGCAGCGGCGCCACCGGTCGTGGCCGGCTGGCTTTGCGCGAACGCGGGAGCGGCGATAGCCGCCGACAACGCGAGTTCAGCCCAAAGTATTCTTTTGATGGCCAACGCCAATGCCCTTTGTTTCATTTTCCCCTTCTCACTCGTCAGTAAGACCACACCCTGTTGTGCAAAGAAAAGTCTTGTGAACTTCTCCGCTCGATTTACAGCGACGACGCACCACTTTTTGCAAAAGTTGCCCCGAATCTGTGCAATGCACTAAAACGAGCAAATGCATATAAATGATTCGGCAATACAAGGGCACTTAAGCTTTCTTAAAATCGCAATCGTGATTTCTTACAGAACAGTAAACCCATTGCTTTCTAATTCATTTCGATCGCCGCAAATGCAGGCGCTCGGCGGAATAATGTTTTTTCCGCGAGCGATATCCTGCGTAATCACAAGACGCACCTTCTGAATACCTAAATATTTATTTCTTGATTGCTTTAGAACTTTTGCTGTGCTGGTTCGACGGGGACAACCTCGAGGTGCGAGCCAAGATAGTCGACATCTTCGGCGACTGTCTCATCAGCTCCTCGGGAAACGCCCTATCGTCCGCGTTGTCGCGGCGGCTTGTTCCTTGTTATCGGGTGGCGGAAACATAGCAAGACAGAATCGCTTCGTCAAAATTTGTTTGATATAAGCAAATAAGTTTTCATGTGCCGTGGCGTATGAAGCTCAAAAACGGAGGTCAAAGGGCGGCGCTCGCCGAGTGGCGGACCGCATCGAAAGCCGCTTAATCGTGCGACGGCGAGAAATCCAGCGCGAGCGAAAACCGCGGCCGCTAAATGCGGTCGCATGACTTCAAAATCGGCATGGAAAGCCTGAAGACAAATAGCAGCGCAATGCGTGCGGATGTCTCGCCGGCCAGGCGCTATTCGTGATGAAGGCGCTTGATGGAAGGGGACAATATCAAACCAAAAACGGCCGTCAAACTTTTTTTGATGAATGAAGACCTGATTGGTACACCGGCCTCATTAGATAGATGCCTCTAAATTGTCGAGGCGCTCCCGGCGAATCCCACTATGTCGCGAATCGCGGCGACTAAACAAAGCGCGCCGCGCACTAAACATTAATGTCGCGATAAAAATGCGCACGGCCCACATCGCTTCTCGCGATGCAGGCCGTGCGTGGATTCATGCATGAATGCCCGCGAGAAGACGGCTCGCGCTACCCGTTGGTGCCCTCGCCTGCTTCAACCGGCGCGACGACGCGTGCCGCTTCCGTGCGTTCGAGCACCGGCTTCAGCGCGGCACCCGTGTGGCTCTCGCGCACACGCACGAGTCCTTCAGGATCGGTTGCCGCAACGATGGCGCCGCCACCCACGCCGCCTTCAGGACCGAGATCGATGATCCAGTCGGCCTCGGCGATCACGTCGAGATCGTGCTCGATGACGACGACGCTATGGCCGCCATCCGCAAGACGATGCAGCACGCGGATCAGCTTGGCGACGTCGGCCATATGCAAGCCGACGGTGGGTTCGTCCAGCACGTACAGCGTATGCGGCGGTTTCTGCCCGCGCCGCGTGACGTCGTCGCGCACCTTGCTCAACTCGGTGACGAGTTTGATCCGCTGCGCCTCGCCGCCCGACAACGTAGGCGACGGCTGGCCGAGCGTGAGATAGCCGAGCCCGACGTCTTTCATCAATTGCAACGGATGCGCGATGTTCGAGATCGGCGCGAAGAATTCGACGGCCTCGTCGATTTCCATGGTCAGCACGTCGCCGATATTCTTGCCGCGCCAGGTGACCGCAAGCGTCTCGGGATTGAAGCGTTGCCCGTGGCACACATCGCAGGGCACCTTCACGTCCGGCAGAAAGCTCATGCCGATGGTGCGCACGCCCTGCCCCTCGCAAGCCGGGCAACGGCCTTCGCCGGTGTTGAACGAAAACCGCGAGGCCGTGTAGCCGCGCGCACGCGCTTCGAGCGTGCCCGCGAACAGCTTGCGGATCGCGTCCCACACGCCGATGTACGTGGCCGGACACGAACGCGGCGTCTTGCCGATCGGCGTTTGATCGACTTCGAGCACGCGGTCGATGCTTTCCCAACCGGTGATCGAATCGCAGCCCTGCCACGCATGCGTGACGTTCAGCGGAGCGCGCGGCGCCGTGCGAGCCAGCACGCTCGAACGCCGGTTCGCGGCCGGCTGTTGCTCGGCCGCCGCTCGCGCGCGCCGCGTGGCCGGCGACGACAGCACCGAGCGCCCGACCGCATCCAGCAGATTCGCCATCAACACGTCGCGCGCCAATGTCGATTTGCCCGAGCCGCTCACGCCGGTCACCGCGACGAGGCGCGACAGCGGAATGCCGACCGTGACGTTGCGCAAGTTATGCAGCCTCGCGCCATGCACCGTCAGCCAGTTTTCCGGCACCGCGGCCGCGCGCCTGGCCGGCGCGACCACAGCGCGGCGCGCCTGCAACGGATGCACGATGGGCCGCGCGAGAAACTGCCCGGTTAGCGAATCAGGCTGCGCCGACAGATCGGCCACGCTGCCCTGCGCGATTAACGTGCCGCCGCGCTTGCCCGCGCCCGGCCCGATATCGATGATGTGATCGGCACGCCGGATCGTGTCTTCGTCATGCTCGACGACCACCAGCGTATTGCCCTTTTCGCCCAGTTTGCGCAAGGCGCTCAGCAGAATCTGGTTGTCGCGTGGATGCAGACCGATGGTGGGTTCGTCCAGCACGTAGCACACGCCTTGCAGATTGCTGCCCAGTTGCGCGGCGAGCCGGATACGCTGCGCTTCGCCGCCCGACAGACTCGGCGCGGCACGATCGAGACTCAGATAGCCGAGCCCGACTTCTTCCAGAAATTGCAGACGGCTGCCGATTTCGCTCACCACGTCACGCGCGATTTCCGCGTCGCGCCCGCTCATCTCCAGCGAGTCGATCCACGCGCGCGTATCCGACACGGTCCATTGCGCGACGTCGACAATGGACTGCGCGTTGAACGTCACCGCGCGCGCGGTGGGGTTCAGACGCGTGCCGGCGCAATCCGCGCAGGGTTCGTCGACGAGACCTTCCGGTTCCTGCTCTTCCGACGGCAAGCTCTGCTCACGCCCGCGATTGTCGTCGACGACGATCGTATCGTCGTAGGCGGCGCGTTGTTCGCGCGTGAGCGCGAGACCCGTGCCGACGCAAGTGGTGCACCAGCCATGCTTGCTGTTGTACGAGAACATGCGCGGATCGAGTTCGGGATAGCTCGTGCCGCATGTCGGGCACGCGCGCTTGGTGGACAGCACCTTCACGTCGCCCACTTTCGCCGTGGGATGACCGCCGTTGATCGCGTCGTGCAAACCGTCGAGCGGCGCCAGCAGATGCATCACGCCCTTGCCGATTTCCAGCGTCTGGTCGAGCGCCTCGCGCAACCCGGTTTCATTGTCCGGCGACACGACGAGGTCGGCCACCGGCAGTTCGATCGTGTGTTCGCGGAAGCGGTCGAGCTTCGGCCACGGGTCCACGGGCACGAACTCGCCATCCACGCGCAGATGCGTGTTGCCGCGCGCTTTCGCCCACTTCGCGAGATCCGTATAGACGCCCTTGCGGTTCACGACGAGCGGCGCGAGAAAGCCGACGTGCTGCCCCTTGTGATCGCGCAGCAACTGCGCGGCAATCGATTCGACGCTTTGCGACGTGACCGGCGTGCCGTCGTGAATGCAATGCTGCAAGCCGAGCTTCACATACAGCAAACGCAGGAAGTGCCACACTTCCGAGGTGGTCGCCACCGTACTCTTGCGACCGCCGCGCGACAGGCGCTGCTCGATCGCGACCGTGGGCGGAATGCCGTACACCGCGTCGACTTCAGGCCGCCCGGCCGGCTGCACGATGGAACGCGCGTAGGCGTTCAGCGATTCGAGGTAACGGCGCTGCCCCTCGTGAAACAGGATGTCGAACGCCAGCGTGGACTTGCCCGAACCGGAGACGCCGGTAATCACGTTGAACTTGCCGTGCGGAATATCGACGTCCAGCGATTTCAGATTGTGTTCGCGCGCATTGACGATGCGCACCACGTCCTCGCCCTCGATCGCCCGGCGCGCCCGCGCCGCGCTCAGCGCCTTTTGCAGCGGAATGCCTTGCGACGCCGGTTCGGCCGCCGCGTTCATCGCACGGTCGTATTGCAGCAGCGCCTCGCCGGTATGCGATTCCGCGCATTGCTTGACGTCTTCCGGCGTGCCCGCGCACAGCACGCGACCGCCGCCGTCGCCGCCTTCCGGGCCGAGGTCGATCAGCCAGTCGGCCGCGCGGATCACGTCGAGGTTGTGTTCGATCACGATGAGCGAATGACCGCTCGCGAGCAGTTTGCCGAACGCCTGCATCAGCTTGGCGATGTCGTCGAAATGCAGGCCCGTGGTGGGCTCGTCGAACATGAAGAGGCGTTTCGCAACGGCCTGTTTCGCAGCGCGCGCGCTGCGCGCCTGGGCCGATTCGGCGAGGAAGCCCGCGAGCTTGAGCCGCTGCGCCTCGCCGCCGGACAGCGTGGGCACCGGCTGGCCGAGCTTCACGTATTCGAGGCCCACGTCGACAATCGGCTGCAACACGCGCAATACCTCCGCGTCGTTCGCGAAGTAGGCGGTGGCTTCGCTCACGGTCAATTCGAGCACGTCCGCGATGCTCAACGCGCGCGCCGGTTGGCCGCGCTCGATCTTCACCTCCAGCAGTTCCGCGCGGTAACGGCGACCGTCGCAATCGGGGCAGCGCAGGTACACGTCGCTCAGGAACTGCATTTCAATGTGCTCGAAACCGGAGCCGCCGCAGGTCGGGCAGCGCCCGTCGCCGGAGTTGAAGCTGAACATGCCGGGACCGTAGCCGCGTTGTTGGGCGAGCGGCGCCCTGGCGAACAGCTTGCGGATTTCGTCGAATGCGCCGACGTAGCTGGCCGGGTTCGAGCGCGCGGTCTTGCCGATCGGCGACTGGTCGACGAACACCACGTCCGTGACCTGATCGGCGCCGCTCAGGCTTTTGAATGCGCCGGGCGATTCGGTGGCGATGCCGAAATGCCGCGCCATGGCCGGATATAAAACGTCTTGCAGCAAGGTGGATTTGCCGGAGCCCGACACGCCCGTCACGCAGACGAGCCGCTGCAACGGAATCTCGACCGTGACGTCGCGCAGATTGTGCTCGGTCGCGCCTTCCAGCACGATGCGCGGCGTGTCGTCATTCACCGGACGCTGTGACCAGTGCGCCGCATCCGCCACATGGCGGCGGCCGCCGAGGTACTCGCCGGTCAGCGTGCCGGACGAGCGGATCGCCTCGGGCGCGCCGTCGTAAATGATCGAGCCGCCGCGCTCGCCCGGCCCCGGACCCATGTCGATCAGACGGTCCGCCGCGAGCATTACCGAGGGATCGTGCTCGACCACCACCAGCGTATTGCCCGCATCGCGCAAGCGGTGCATGGCTTCGACGATGCGGTTCAGATCGCGCGGATGCAGGCCGATGCTCGGCTCGTCGAGCACGAACAGCGTCTTGGTGAGCGAGGTGCCGAGCGCCGTGGTCAGGTTGATGCGCTGCACCTCGCCGCCCGAGAGCGTGCGGCTTTGCCGGTCGAGCGTGAGATAACCGAGGCCGACGTCGCACAGATATTTGAGGCGCGTGCGCACCTCGGCGAGCAGCAGTTTGAGCGCGTCGTCGAGCAACGCGCTCGACAAGCTGATTTCGTCGAAGAAACGCCGGATGCGTTCGATCGGCATCAGCATCAGATCGTGCACGGTGAGGCCCGGCAAGGCCTCGAGTTGCGCGCGCGACCAGTCGACGCCGCGCGGCATGAAGCGCTGCGCGGCCGGAAGCACCTGGTCCGCGTTCGCCTTGCTGCCGAGGCGCCACAGCAGCGATTCGGTTTTCAGGCGCGCGCCGCCGCAGGTTTCGCACGGCGTATAGCTGCGGTACTTGGACAGCAGCACGCGGATATGCATCTTGTACGCCTTCGATTCCAGATACTCGAAGAAGCGCTTGACGCCGTACCAGTGGCTTTGCCACTTGCCGTTCCACTCCGGCGAACCGTTGATGACCCAGTCGCGCTCGGCATCCGTCAGTTCGCCCCACGGCGTGCCGCGGCGGATATCGGCTTTGGCCGCATAGCGCATCAGATCGTCCTGGCATTCCTTCCAGGCCGGCGTTTGCATCGGCTTGATCGCGCCTTCGCGCAGCGTCTTGCGCGCGTCGGGAATCACGAGGCCCAGGTCGACGCCGATCACGCGGCCGAAGCCGCGGCAAGCTTCGCACGCGCCGTATGCCGAGTTGAACGAGAACAGCGCCGGCTGCGGGTCGGCATAACGCAGGTCGCTTTCGGGGCTGTGCAAACCGGTGGAGAAACGCCAGATTTCCGGCTCGGCCGGGGTCGTTTCAGGCGCATTGGGCGCATCGGGCGTGGCGGGCGTGGCGGGCAGCACGTAAATGTTGACGCGCCCGACGCCGCGCTTGAGCGACGCCTCGATTGCCTCGACCACCCGTTGCTTATCCACCGCGCGCAGCCGGAAGCGGTCGGCCACCACGTCGAGCAGCTTGCGCTTGCCGGTGGGCGAATCGACTTCGCGTTGCGCCTGCACGCGCGTATAGCCGCTGGCCGAGAGCCACTGCTCCACTTCCTGCTCGGACGCCGACTCCGGCAACTCGACCGGGAACGTGACCACCAGCCGAGGATCATGCTGCGCGGTGCGCTCCAGCAACTCGGCGTAAATCGTTTCCGGCGTGTCGTGACGCACCTGGCGCGCCGTCTTGCGATCGAACAGTTCGGCCGCGCGCGCATAGAGCAGCTTCAGGTGGTCGTTGAGTTCCGTCATGGTGCCGACGGTGGAGCGCGAACTGCGCACCGGGTTGGTCTGGTCGATCGCGATGGCGGGCGGCACGCCGTCGACCCGGTCGACTTGCGGCCGGTCCATGCGGTCGAGAAATTGGCGCGCGTAGGCGCTGAAGGTCTCGACATAGCGCCGCTGCCCTTCCGCATACAGCGTATCGAACACGAGGCTCGACTTGCCGGAACCGGACGGGCCGGTGACGACCGTCATTTCGCCGGTTCTTACGTCGAGATCGACGTTCTTGAGGTTGTGCTGGCGTGCGCCGCGGATCTTGATAGTGCCGTTGGATGACAATTTTTTCGACCGTCTGAATGAGTGGGCCACCTCTCACGGACGCCTCGCGACCGCGCAAGTTCGATGCAGCCGGGCCGGCGGGAACACACGCCGAAGGCCTGGTTACGACGGGATACTATACTGTATATTCATACAGTTTTCCACGACGCCGCACGTTCGCAAAATCGCTTCCCATAGGGTGCGACTTTCGCTCGCACCTGCTTTCAAAACCCTTTCCGGCGCGGCGGGCGCCGTTATACTGGCGGTCGCCGTGAACGGTCCCCGCGATTGCCGTTCATGCTTTTGCCGCCCGGCAAGCTCAGGAATCGATTTCCCGGGCGTCATCGGTCATTTTCAATCAGGAGACGGATATTCATGTTCAAGCTTATGGTGTTGCTGGCGGCCGTAGCCGCGTCGAATGCGGCTTTCGCGAAGGCCGACTGCACGGCGCATCCGAAGAGCGAATGGATCAAGGAATCGGACGCGCGCGCTCAACTGGAAGCGCAGGGCTACAAGATCAAGAAGTTCCAGGTCGACGGCAACTGCTACGAGATCTACGGCCACAATAAGGACGGCAAGAAGGTCGAGATCTATTACGACACCAAGACGCTGGCCGTCGTGAAATCGGAAATCGAGTAAGCGGCAGCGCTTGCGAACCATGCACTCATCGCACGGCGCGCGAGTCGCGACCTGGGACATCTGGGTTCGTCTCACGCATTGGACGGTAGCGGGCATCGTCCTGTGGAATCTGTTCGGCCCGACCGATCAGATACATCGGGTGCTGGGGTACTGTGCGGCCGGGCTCGTCGCATCACGTCTCGTCTGGGGCGTGATCGGCACACGGCCCGCACGGTTCTCGAGCTGGTGGCCCACACGTGCACAACTCGTCGCTTATCTGCGTTCGCTGGCCGCGGGACAGGCGCTACACCACGCGTCGCACAATCCGCTTGGCGCTTTGATGGCAGCCGCGCTGTGGTTCTTGATTGCCGCGCTCGCGCTGAGCGGGTTCGTCATGCGTCTCGATGCATTCTGGGGAGAAGAATGGCCCCAAACCGTCCACTATTGGTTATCGGTGGCATTGCAGGGTTGCGTTGTCGTTCACATCGTCGCGGCTGTCGCAATGAGCGTGTGGACTCGTGAGAACCTCATCGCCGCCATGATCACCGGCCGCAAGCGGCGCCGCGCTTAGCCTGGACCCGCTCGCCGCCAGCGCATCAGCCACGCAGCGTCGCGCGAGCACTTCGGTCGGATCGACGAGCCGCACCATCCGTCCACCCGGGCCCGCCAGCGTCGAGCCGCGCAGCAGCAGCGGCAATTCGGTACACCCCAGCACGATCACCTGCACGCCTCGGGCGACCAGATCATCGACCGCCGCGTCGACGTCGTCGCGACATTCGCCCGTGAGATGGCCCGCCTTCGCACCGTTCGCGCCATAAATCGCGTTCATCAGCCGCGCCTGGGCGGCCGCGGCCGGCGCGATCTGCACGAAGCCGCGCGCCTCGAGCGCTTTCTCGTAGACGCGGCTCGCGAGCGTGCCCGAGGTCGCCAGCACGCCGACTTCGCGCAAGCCGGGAAACGATTCGCGCAGATAATCCGCGGTACAGGTCAGCATATTGACGATCGGAACGCCGAGCGAAGGCTGAATCCGTTCGACGAACGCATGCGCCGTATTGCACGGAATCGCGATCAGATCCGCGCCGCCCTCTTCGAGCGTTTTGCATGCGGCGTAGAGCGCGAGCGTCGGATCGTCGCCGCCGCCGAGCAGCGCCTCGGTACGGTCGGGAATCTGCGGGTCGTGCTCGACCATGACCTTGATGTGATCCTGGTCGCATGCGGCGGGCGTGTTGCGCACCAGCTTCCCCATGAAGTCGACGGTGGCGGCCGGCCCCACGCCGCCCAGCACGCCCAGCTTGAAGCGCCGCCTGGGCGGCGAGTATTGCCCCGCCGTGACGTAGCGCGCATACACCAGGTTCGCATCGACGAGCGGTATGTCCAGCGTGCCGAGCGCGCGCGCGACCAGGGCGATTTCGGCGAGCCCCGGCAAAATGATTTCCGCGCCTTGCGCGACGAGATCCGCGCATGCCGCGCGCAGCAACTCCACGGGCCGGCCATGAAAATGTCCGCTTTTGACGCCGTTCTCGCCGTACACCGCATTCGTCACGCAATCGACGCCCGCTTCGTTGCGCGGATGCAGCACCTCGTAGCGCCCGGCGTCGAAATAGCGTTCGAAGAGACCGTTATCGCGAATCGCGTCCGACGTCAGCACGCCGATGCGGCGCACCAACGGATAAGCTTGCCGCACATGCGCCGACAGCGCGCTCATGAGGTTGACGATGGGCACGGCCACGTTCGCGGAGAGCTCGTCGATAAAGACATGGCTGAGAAAGCACGGCAGGACGATCGCATCGACGCCGCGCTTTTCGAACGCGCGCATCGTGTCGAATACGTGAATCTTGAACTGCGCGTTCGCCGTGCTCTGCGAAGCCGGTCCCGGCCAGGACCGCTGTTCGAGAACGAGATCGATGGGCCCCGCGCCGCGGCGGCAGATGGCGGCCATTCTGCTCAGGACGTCGGCGCTGGCAAGCTGCGCCGCCCCGGTGACGACGCCCAGCGAACGATAGCGATTCATGATGACTTCCCCCGACATTGTTCCGATCCTCTTCGTCCGCCTCGATGCCGGGCGGCTTTTTCGCGCTTGAGGATGACATTATGTCGAGGGAGTATGACGTGGGGTTAACCACGAAAATAACAATTTCTTCGCGTTCAGCGCGGCATGGAGGCCGCGAGGATCACTTCAATCGTCAGCTTCGCGACGGCCCTCGTAAGCCGTCAGCATCTTGTGCGCGACCATGTCCACGGCCGGTTTCACCAGGCCGTTCTTGTCGGTCCACACCTTGGGCGTCAAAGTCCCGCTGAGCGCGACGCTGTCCGCATCGCCCAACGCGAGCAGCGCCGTTTGCACGTCGTCGTCGAACGCGATCACGTTGACGAAAATCGTGTCGCCGTCATGGGTGGCGGCCCGCACCTTGCAGGTGACAAACCGCCTGCCGTTCTGCCCCGTGCGAATCTGCGCCTCGCCATACAGCCGCCCGCCCACCAGTCCCTCGATCATCGCCCTACTCCTGTTGTCGCGTACCGTGCAAAAACCCGTGCAAAAAGCAGGATTGCCCAGCACGATTCGCATGATCCCACGAGAGACCGCGCGGCCCGCATGAAACAACGCATCGTTCGCGCGTCAGCCGGCGATCGTGAGATCGACGCCACGCACGAGGCGCTTCGCAAGGCGCGGTTGCCGCAACTGTTCGAGCCACCATTGCAACGCGCGGCCTTCATGATCGCCGCGCCACGCGACGTACAACACGTTCGGCTCGCGCGGATCGGCGGTCGCCTTCTCCACCAGCTCGCCCTTCTTCAGCAACGAAGCCACCCGCTGACGCGGCAGCCATCCGACGCCCAACCCGTCCCGCTGCGCCAGAATCTTGGCGCGCATGCTCGGCACGGCGAGCGATGCCTGTCCGCCGATCATGCCGTATGCGCGCCCCGCCGTCGCGCGCGACGAATCGGCGACCACCACCGCGCGATGCTCCAGTATCCGTTCGCGTGCGAGCGGTCCCGCGACGCTCGCGAGCGGATGCCGCGGCGCGACCGCGAACACCCACTCCATCACGCCGAGCTCGAACCAGCGCAAGCCGGGGATCGCCGGCGGTTCATTGGTCGCGCCGACGATCAGATCGGCGCGGCCGTCGCGCAACGCTTCCCACGTGCCGCTCAATACTTCGTGCGTGAAGCGCAGCTTGACACCCGAGCCGAGCGCGTCGAAGGCGCGCACCACGGGCATCAGCAATTCGAATTCGAGAATCTCGTCCGTGACCACCCAGAGGCGGTCTTCCCAGCCGCTCGCGATCTGACGCACGCGCTGCGTCATGCGCGCCATGTCGAGCATCAAGCGGGCGGCTTCGTCGGCGAGCAGTTGGCCTGCCGGCGTAAGTTGCAGGCGGTAGCGGCGGCGGTCGAACAGCAGCGCGTCGAAACGCGTTTCCAGTTGCCGCGCGGCGTGCGAGATCGTGGACGGCGCCTTGCCGAGGCGCGCCGCCGCGCGCGACAGACTGCCGGTCTCGCGAATCGCGTCGAGCAAAGCCAGTTCGTCTTCCGACAACATGTTCCATTCCTTCGAACGGTTTCGACGGGAAAATAGTACGGCAAAGGGGCGACGCGAGTCCACCATGGCGATCAGCCCCTGACGTCTCGCCAAAATGCCATGACGACGGGATTTCGAAAAATCCGCATGAGTGCTGCGTGCGCAACCCGAAGCGGCATGACTGCGAGCGCGCCGCATGATCGCGCGCACCTCGATACTTCGGCCATCATGGCCAGCGTGAAGGAGTCAATCTCGTGTCGACACATACCGTGACCACCCCGCCCGTCAGCGGACTGCGCATCAACAACGTGGCGCTCGCCACCGGCGATCTGAACAACGCGATCGCGTGGTATGAAAAAGTATTCGGCTTCGTCGTGACCGAACGCGGGCATTTCGATGCGGTCGGCGCGGACTACGCGATGATCGAGGCGGCGGGGGTGCGCATCGAACTGGTGTCGCGTCCGCATGCCGATCTGCAACGGGTCGATCGCACGCCGCCGCCGAATCATCTGGACGTGCTGGGCTACAAGGCCGTGGTGTTCGAAACCGACGACCTGGCCGCGGCCACCGCCACGCTGACGCAACACGGCGTCGAGTTTCTGTGGGCGAATCAGCCGCTCAACGAAGCGCGCAGTTCGACCATGCTGCGCGATCCCGAAGGCAACCTGATCAACGTCTTCGGACCACGGCGCGCGCCCGGTTGACGCGTCCGTTCACAGTGAAGCCCGCGTCGCCGCGCCAGCCGCCTCGAAGATGTCGCGCAACCATTGCGCAAACACCCTCACGCGCGACGACAACTGGCGGTTCTGCGGATACAGCACCGAAACCGGCATCGACGGCGGCGGAAAGTCCGCGAGAATGATCTTCAGCCGCCCGGCGGCCAGTTCCCCCTCCACGCGATACCGCGGCACCTGGACGATGCCGAGCCCCGCCACCGCGGAACCGGTATAGAGATCGGCGCCCGTCACCGATACCGCCGACGGCAGGACCATCGCTGTCTGCCGGCCGTCGATGCTGAATTCGAGCGGCACCGGCTTGCCGGTCGCGCTCGATACGTAATTGACCGCCCTATGCGCAGCGAGCGCCGACGGATCGGCCGGCTCGCCATACGCATCCAGATACGCGGGACTCGCCACCGTCACTTGCGGCAGTTGCGCGACGCGCCGCCCGACCATCGACGAATCCTGCAAATGGCCCGCCCGCAGCACACAATCGATGCCCTCCCGCACGAGGTCGACCAGGCGATCGTCCTCGCCGATCGTCAGTTCGATGCCCGGAAAGCGCGCGAGAAACGCCGGCAGCGCCGGCACCACGAAGTTCCGCGCCAGCGTGCCTTGCAGGTTCACCCGCAACAACCCTTTCGGCGCGGCGTTCGAAAACGAGCCCTCCGCTTCCTCCATATCGGCGATCAGCCGCACGCAGCGGCGGTAGTACGCCTCGCCGTCGTGCGTGAGCCGCACCGTGCGCGTGGTGCGTTCGAGCAGCCGCGCGCCGAGCCGCTGCTCCATGCGCTTCATCAGATTGGTGACGGTGGCGCGCGGAATTTGCAGATCGTCCGAAGCGCGCGTGAAGCTTTGCCGCTCGGCGATCCGCACGAACACCCGCATTTCCTCGAAACGATCCATGTTCGACGGCCTTGGCGCGGGCTAACCCGCCTACTGTTAAAGCAAATGGAATGATGATGCGCAGTCTAGCCCGATTATCTCAGCGACGAAAGCGTCCATGATTTGTTTCACTTACTCATTTCGATCGAGGAAACGAATCATGAACATGCTCAAAAACGCACAAATTGCCATCGTGACCGGCGCATCCCGCGGTATCGGCGCGGCGGTCGCACGACGTCTCGCCAAGGACGGCTTCGCGGTCGCCGTCAACTACGCATCGAGTTCGAACGAAGCCGACGCGCTCGTCGCCGAACTCACGGCGGCGGGAACCAGGGCGATCGCGATCCAGGCCGACGTGTCGAATGCGGACGACGTGCGCCGGATGTTCGAGGTCACCGAACAACAACTCGGCAAGATCGACGTGCTGGTCAACAACGCGGGCGTGCTCAAGCCCATGCCGCTCGCCGACACCAGCGACGCGCTGTACGACCATAACTTCGACATCAACGTGCGCGGCACCTTCAATACCTTGCGCGAAGCCGCTGCGCGGATGAACGACGGCGGACGCGTCGTCA
The DNA here is from genome assembly GCF_052045835.1 of Paraburkholderia sp. 22099. NCBI lineage: Bacteria > Pseudomonadati > Pseudomonadota > Betaproteobacteria > Burkholderiales > Burkholderiaceae > Paraburkholderia > Paraburkholderia sp. 22099. The sequence continues at coordinate 141,601 of NZ_JBQEPU010000005.1, forward strand.
ACTTCTCGAGCACCACGCTCGGGCTGAACATGCCGGGCTATGCGATCTACAACGCAACCAAGGCCGCCGTCGAAGCCTTCACGCATGTATTCGCCAAGGAATTGCGCGGCCGCAAGATCACCGTGAACGCGGTGGCGCCTGGCCCGGTCGCCACGGCGCTGTTCCTCGACGGCAAGACCGACGAACAGATCCAGACCTTCGCCAACATGCCGCCGCTGCAACGCCTCGGCCAGCCGGACGATATCGCCTCGGTCGTGTCGTTCCTCACCGGTCCCGACGCGGGCTGGGTCAATGGACAGGTCTTGCGTGCGAACGGCGGCGTGGCCTGAGAACCGGTTGCCGGCGTTCGCGCATCCCGATGCAGTCCGCCGTCATGACAGCGGACTGTGCGCCGCTCCGGCCGAACTCGCGAAAGGAGACGCGGAGCCGGAGCGCGCGCCGCTTACACCACCTTCGGATTACGCTCCGCGAATCCTTCCTGATGCCAGTACGGATAAGCGGGACGCACGGCGCTGGCCGCGTCGAGCTTCGCCATCTGTTCGGGCGTCAGATTCCAGCCCACCGCGCCGAGGTTCTGCCGCAACTGTTCCTCGTTACGCGCGCCGATCAGCACCGTCGACACCGTAGGCCGCTGCAACAACCAGTTCAGCGCGATCTGCGGCACCGTCTTGCCGGTTTCGGCGGCGACTTCGTCGACCGCATCGAGCACGCGGAACAGATACTCGTCCGGCACCGGCGGTCCCATGTCGGCGGTTTTATGCAAGCGGCTCGTATCCGGCAGCGGCTGGCCGCGTTTGATCTTGCCGGTCAGACGCCCCCAGCCGAGCGGACTCCACACCACCGCGCCCACGCCCTGATCGATGCCGAGCGGCATCAACTCCCATTCGTAATCGCGGCCCACCAGCGAGTAATACGCCTGATTCGCGACATAGCGCGGATAACCGTAGCGGTCCGCGATGTCCTGCGATTTCATCAGATGCCAGCCGGAAAAATTCGACACGCCGGTATAGCGGATCTTGCCGGCGCGCACGAGATCGTCGAGCGTGGACATCACTTCGGCGATCGGCGTTTTCGCATCGAAGCCGTGCAACTGGAACAGATCGATGTAATCGGTTTGCAAGCGTTTGAGCGCCGAATCCACCGCCTGAATCAGGTGAAAGCGCGACGAGCCGACGCTGTTCGGCGCGTCGTCGAAACGAAAGGTCGCCTTGGTCGAAATGAGCGCCTTGTCGCGCTTGCCCTTGAGCGCCTCACCGAGTACCGACTCGGAGGCGCCGTTCGAATAGATGTCCGCGGTGTCGAACAGGGTGACGCCCGCGTCGAAACAGATGTCGATCAAACGCCGCGCTTCGGCGACGTCGGTGGCGCCCCACGCCTCGAAAAATTCGCCCTTGCCGCCGAACGTGCCGGTGCCGAAACTCAGCACCGGCACCTTGAAGCCGGACGCACCCAGATGTCTGTATTCCATTGATGAACTCCTTGGCCTGGCCCGTCGATTAACGGGCATTCAGTCTACGCGCGCCGGCGCAATCGCGCCGGCAGGCTGACAAGGATTCTGGCGTTGAGGTGTTGCAAAGACGAGGCGTGACCGTGGATTTTTATCGCGGCTCGACGGTGCACATGCCGATGCCGCGTGGGGTGCCGCGTGTTGCTTTACTGCGCCGCGACGGACAGATGCTTCCGCTTGGCGAGTGCCTGAGCCAGCGCGTAGTGCTCCTGGATGATCGGCAACGACTTCTTCGCGACGGCCTTCAACTGCTCGTCGCGGCCCGCAGCGATTTCCGCCTGGAACGCCGACAACGCCTTCTGTTGGCCGACGAGCGCGACCTGCTCGATATAGGCCTTGTCGAATTCGGCGCCGCGCAGATTGTTGATGCTCGCGAGCACCGCCGTGTCGGGATCGTTCTTCGGCACGTCGACGCCACGCGGGCTGGCCGCGCGCAGCGCGTCCGAAATCTTCGCGTTGTCGGCCGCGATGCGTTCGGCGAATGCCTTGACGTCGCGGTCGGAGGAACGCGCGGTGGCGATGCGTGCCGCGTCGCGTTGGGTCGCGACGGCCTTGGTGCCGTCCGCGATGAAGGTCTGATCGGCGGCATGCAGACGGGTGGCGTCCGCCGCCGCTATGGCCGGGGCGGCGGTGGTCGGAGCGGGCGCCGGCGCGGTTTGAGCATTGGCCGCGGTGGCGACGACGAGCAGGCTGGCGACGCAGGCACTGGTGAGGGTTGCGAGAGGCAAGCGGATCATATTTTCTCCTTGGAGTGAAGCGAAACAACAGCGATGCGTGCGCGCCCCGGATGCCGTGGGCTGCGCTCAACTTACGCAGGCGGCTTGCGAGCCGCTGGCGGCGCCACGCTTTTATCGCTGTGAATTCTAGGAGCCGCCCGGCGCACCATGTGAAACGACGCTGTCGCTTCTGTAACGGCAGGTAACGCTCAGATGAATGACCGCAAGCGGTCGCAGCGACGCTGCCGCTTTGGTCACCAATCAAAGGCATGCGTGTTAACCATGGGAATTCGAGTAAACAAGCACGAATCGCTGAACTTTCCGGACATCGCGCCGATAACAGGGATGTAAGGCGCGCGCCAGGGCCACACGCAACGTATGCATGGCGCACCACACGCACGCAATCCTGGAGAGATTCGATGGCAGTAGATCACCGCGCGAACGACGAACGCAGCAACCTGACCAGTTCCAACAAGTTCGAGTTGTTGCTGTACCGGCTGGGCTCGGTGCCCGGCAGCGACGCACACGAGCTTTACGGCATCAACGTGTTCAAGGTGCGTGAAATCTCGACCATGCCGCCGGTCACGCCGATCGCCGGTTCATCGCCGTTCGTGATGGGCGCGGTGGACATTCGCGGGCAGATCATTCCCGTGATCGACCTGCCGCGGCTGATGGGCTGCGAGCCCACGCGCGGGCTGAACATCCTGCTCGTGACCGAATTCGCGCGTTCGACGCAGGCGTTCGCGGTCGAGGAAGTGGACGACATCGTGCGGCTCGAATGGAATCAGGTGCTGTCCGCCGAGGGCGCGGCCGGCGGCAATCTCGTCACGAGCATCGCCCGCATCGACGGCAACACGGGCGACTCGCGGCTCGCTCAGGTGATCGACGTGGAGCAGGTGTTGCGCGACGTGTTTCCGTCGCAGCATCCGAGCGTGGACCCGGCGTCCGTCGGCGAAGCGCTGGGCATTCGGCGCGGCGCGAAAATTCTTGCCGCCGACGATTCCGGTTTCGCCCGCAAGCTGATCGAGCAGGCGTTGACGGCGATCGGCGCCGACTTCGTGATGGCCAAGACCGGTGAAGAGGCCTGGCACACGTTGCAGGAAGTCGCGCGCGAAGCCGAGGCCAACGGGACGCGGGTCAAGGATAGTATTGCCCTCGTGCTGACGGATCTTGAGATGCCGGAGATGGACGGGTTCATGCTGACCCGGCAGATCAAGGCCGATGAGCGCACCCGCGATATTCCGGTGATCATTCATTCGTCGCTGACCGGAGCCGCGAACGAGGCGCACGTGAGGAATGCGGGGGCCAACGGGTATGTGGCGAAGTTTGCCGCCGGGGAGTTGGCGGATGCGATTCGGAATGCCTTGAGCGGGGTGCCGGCGGCGGACGTTGCCGCTTGAGGTTGCTATTTGCCGTGCGGATGCGGCTGCTCGGCCGCGCGGTAGTCTCCCCTACCGCTACCGCTACCGCTGCCGCGCGGACGCATACTCATGCAGCGCATCGATCACCCGATCGAATTCGAACGACTTGTCATAGAAATGCCGCACCCCGTACTGCTCACATCGTTCCCGATAAGCCGGCAACGCATGATTGGTCAGCACCGCGGCAAACACGGAATCGATCAGCCCTTCGCGCTGCAAGTACGCCAGCACGGGTACGCCTGAACCCCGCTTCAACTGCAAGTCGACGATCACCGCATCGAACGCCTCGCCGTTCAGCAGCGCGATAGCCTCGTCGGCGGAATCGGCGTAGGCGGCCACGCGCAGCAAGCCGGACGCGTCGATCGCTTCCACCAGGCTCCTGCGGATCAGCGGCGAATCCTCGATCAGCAACACCCGCAACGGCGCGCGGCGGGCCGGGTCGTCAACGAGGTTCGATTCGCTGTTCATCGGAGTATCTCGATCGTCCATTATTCGATCAAGCCGTTCTTGATCGCGTAATACGTCAGATCGGCGTTGTTCGCCAACCGCATTTTCTCCAGCACGCGAGCGCGATACGTGCTCACCGTCTTGACCGACAAATGCAGTTCCTCCGCGATCTCGGTCGGAATCCGGCCTGCCGCGAGCTTGCAGAAGATCTGGAATTCGCGCTCGGATAACGCTTCGTGAGGCCTGCCCGCGGCCGGCTTGTCGAGGTTGTCGGCGAGCGTGTCGGCCACCGCCTCGGACAGATAGCGATGCCCGCGCGCCACCGCGCGAATCGCCCGCACGATTTCCTCGGGCTCGCAGTCCTTGTTCAGATAACCGTTCGCACCGGCGCGCAGCAGGTTGATCGCGTATTGACTCTCGGGATAACCCGACAGAATCAGCACGCCCTGCTCGGGACGAAGCTGCTTGATCACGCGCAAGGTGTCGATGCCGTTCTTGTCCGGCATCGCGATGTCGAGCAGCACCACGTCGAACGCCTGCTCGCGCACGAGACTGATGGTCTCGTCGCCGGTGGCGGCTTCCGCCGCGACGCACATGTCCGGCTCGTCCGCGACGAACTGCCTGAAACCGCCTCGGACGATCGCATGGTCGTCAGCTATCAGCACTCGAATCATCGTTTTGGTGTCCGTGCCAGGGAGAACGCTCCGAAGCAGACATTGTAATGATCTCCGGCATGCGTCGGCCGCCCTCGGGCGCTTTCGCACACCGGTTATGCGTTGGTTATGCGTTGGTTCTTCGTCGAGTATTCGTTATTCGCTACTCGCGGCCCTGAAGCAGGTCCGCCATGTCGTCGGCATGCTCTTCTTCAACGGCGAGGATTTCCTCGAAGAGACGCCGCGTGGTCACGTCCTTCTCGCCGAGATAGCGAACGATCTCGCGATACGTGTCGATCGCGATACGCTCGGCGACCAGATTCTCGCGGATCATATCCGTCAGATTCCCGCCTTCCTTGTATTCCGAATGCGCGCGCGTTCGCAAACCGTCCGGCGCGAAATCCGGCTCGCCGCCCAGTTGCACGATGCGCTCGGCGATGCGGTCGGCGTGTTCCTGCTCTTCTTTCGCATGCTGCGCGAATTCCGCGGCCACGGCCTCGGAGTTGATGCCCTTCGCCATGAAGTAATGCCGCTTGTAACGCAGCGTGCAGACGATCTCGGTCGCCAGTGCGTCGTTGAGCAGCTTGAGCACCGTCTCGCGGTCCGCGCCATAGCTTTGCGTGACCGGTCCGTCAGACATGTGCTTGCGCGCGTCCTCGCGGATCTTCCGGACGTCCATCACGAATGGATCGCGCGATTGGGATGCCGCGCCTTGGGCGCCAGGTGAGTTCGCCATTGAGTCTCTCCTTTATCCGGTACGGTGGGGATGACGCATCGGGCACCAATCGGGCATGAAGCGGGCACAAAGCGCACCCGATGCGTCCTTCGAGCAAGTGCATTTCGTCTACGTTCGGAATACGCCGAGCAGCAGCGTGACGACGAACACGACGAGGAAAATGTAGAACAGGATCTTCGCGATTTCGGCCGCGCCCGCCGCGATGCCCGTGAAGCCGAATACGGCGGCAATCAGCGCGATGACGAAAAAGACGATGGCATAGTGAAGCATGGCAACTCTCCTTCCTGTTGGTATTCGTATCGAACGAACCGCGCTTCAATTTCAAAAGACGCGGCGTGCAAAGCGTGCGTCGAGCGTCGCTAATCGATGATTTTTTTCGTCACCACGAAGCCCAGCACGAGGAACACCACACACAGAATCACGAACACCACGAACAGGACCTTCGCAATTGCCGCGGCGCCCGCCGCCACGCCGGTAAACCCGAGAAGGCCGGCGATCACCGCGACGACGGCGAAGAACAACGCCCATTTCAGCATGATGGCTTCCTCCTGCAAAACGGTTGAACGACCACGTTCATCCTATCGGTCGTCGACGGCGCGCGCATTCCGACGCGCTCCGGTTTTCGTGTGAGAATCCGCTGACATTCGATTACGGCAGCGTTACGCCGCCTGCCTTGAGCCGCGCGACGTTACACTGAAGCTCCGAGCCAGGAACCCGACGTGTCAGATATGCAGAACGTGTCGAACGGGCAGCACCCAGGCGCCGCGGCGCGGCTCAGCGCCTGGATGCGCAATCGCAGTTGGGCGATCGCGATGACGGTCGCGATCGTCATCACCGTGGGCGGCCTCGTGATTCTCGAGACGGCGCGCGAGCGCATCGCCGCCGAATACGAAACCGCGCTCGAGGCGCGCGACGTCACCGTGCAGTTGAGCATGCTCGCGAGCCAGGTGGCGCATCTGAGCGCGCAGCAAGACCGGTTTCTTCTGACGAAGCAGGACGCGGCCGCGCGGGATTTTTGCGCGACCGCCGCACGGATTCGCCAGAGCGGGCGGCAGTTGAGCGGCTTCTACCACGGCGGCAAGGCGGACAGCGCCGAGTCGGCGAGCTTCGCGCAGGTCGCGGCGCTGATCGAGGCGCGCATCGGGGCGGGCGCTGCCGCGATGCAACAGGTCGCGGCGCATGCCCTCGATCTCAGCGCTTGCGGCAGCACGAGCAAGGCCGGCGCCGTCGACGCCTCGCTGATCGACAGCACGCTCACGCTGCTGCGCGACAACGAGGAGCGCCGCGCGCAGCATGCGCTCGCCGCGAGCCGCGCCGATCAGCGCATCTCCACGCTGTGCGCGGCCGGCTTGTCGGCGCTGAACATCGTGCTGTTCATCCTGCTGTTTCGCAATCTCGGCATACAGATCGACCGTCAGGCGCGCGTGCAGCGTCAACTGATCACGCAGCAGGAAGAACTCGATCAGCTCGTCAATGAACGCACCCGTCAGCTCGAAGCGTTGGGCTGGCACTTGCAGGCGGTCAGCGAAAACGAAAAGACCCAGCTCGCGCGCGAGTTGCACGACGAACTCGGCGCGATTCTGACCGCGAGCAAGATGGACGTGGCGTGGGCCAACCGCAAGCTGAAGAACAGCGAGCCGGATGTCTCGGAGAAGCTGAAGCGCGCGCTCGCCAATCTCGACCAGGGCATCGCGCTCAAGCGCCGCATTATCGAAGACATGCGACCCACGGTGCTGGCGAACTTCGGGCTCGTCACCGCGCTGCGCACGCTCGCCGACGAAGCCGTGCAGCGCAACAACTGGATGCTCGATCTGCACCTGCCCGCCGACGATATCCAGCTCGACGAGCAGACGGAGATCGCGCTCTTCCGGGTCGCGCAGGAGTCGCTCACGAACGCCGCCAAGTACGCGCGCGCCTCGAAGGTGTCGATCGCGTTGCAGGTCGGCGACGGCGAAGTGGCGCTGCACATTGCCGACAACGGCGTCGGCATCACGCCCGCCGATCTGAAGCGCACGCACACTCACGGGCTGCTCGGCATGCGTCAGCGCGTCGCCGCGCATGGCGGACGCTTCGACATCCGGCGCGGCGTGCCGAACGGCACCGATATCCACGTGGTGATGCCCAACGCCAGCGCGGCGGCGCCGTCGAAAACCTCGGTGTAGCCACGCGCTGCGGGAGACGCGAGAACTTCTGTAGGAGTGCGCCGACGCAAACACCGGAGCACGCCTACAGCAAAATCGCAGCGCAACCGACAGCGCCGTCCCCGCTCATTTTTTAACATGCAATCAGACCGGGCCGACCGGCTCACGCCACCGTCGGACGACAACATCAACCGATGCATTCTCGACAAGGAGAACTTTCATGAATCGACTGATCGCTTTGCTTCTCATTGCAGGGACGGCCGCACTCGCCGGTTGCAACACCATTTCGGGAGCCGGCGAGGACATTTCGAAGGGCGGCAGCGCCATTACGAATTCGGCCGAAAAAGCCAAATAAGCAGCTTGCAATGGATCGAGCGCCAGGCGTCTAGCGGCGCCGGGTCATGCCGGATCTCCAGAGCCCGCCGCGGGAAACCGCGGCGGTTTTTTTATGGCAGCGCGCAGTACGCAGCACGCCGTTGCATTCGCTGGCGGCCTTGCAAACAAAACGGCGATCCACTCGCGTGGATCGCCGCCCCGTCCTCCCCTGGCGCTTGTCGCCTATCGCATGCGTTCGCCGCGTGTGTTAGTTCACATCGGCCGCGGCCATGCGCAGGTTTGGCGCGCTCATTGCCCCGTCAGCGTGTTCGTCAACTCGACGCTCGGCGTGCTCGTGTTGCCGTTCTGCGCCACCAGCAGATGGATCTGCCCCGGCACGAGCTGACTCAGCGTGCCGGCGATCGGCACCGAGGTCACCAGCCAGTCGGCATTGTTCGACAGCGTGAACGACGCCGACTGGAAGATCGGCGTCTTGCTGCCGGCCACGGTCGCGATCAGCACGTAGGTGCCGCCGGACACGTAGATCGAATCCTGGCCGGTCGGCGGCACCGCGTTCTTGAACGCCACGCCCGCCATCGTCGGCGACATGCCGGCGATGTTGGTGTTGGTGGACTGAACCAGATACAGGTCGAGGTTGGTCGCGTTCGCCGACGCGTTGAACGCGCGCAAACGCGCGCTATTGGACAGCAGGCCCTTGTCGAAAGGATCGTCGATCAGGCCGATATCCGGCGCGCTTGAGCCTGGCAAAGCCAGCACCGTGTATTCGTGACCCTTCGCGACATTGGGGAAGGTGCCGCTCGCGAGCGCGGTGGTCGTGCCCGTCGCCGCGTAGGCGACCGAGGTCGAACCCGTGTTGATGTTGGTGAAATTGGTCACGCCTTTATAGGCGACGTTGGTTTGTCCCGAGGGCGCCGTGCCGTTCACGATGAAGTCCAATGCCGGCCCGCTCGGAATCGCGTGGATGAAATGGATCTGCGGATTGGTCAGTCCGAGTTCCTTGCCGACGTCGTCGGAGCCGCCTCCGCATGCGCTCAGAACTGCTGCGACGGCAACCAGAGCCGTCATGGTTCGGATTAGTTTCATTTGTATTCACCTATATCGATGTTGGGCGCTGGACCCATTGATTTGCGGGCGTGCCACCTCGAATGTCACGCCGTGCGCAACCGTGCTCGTTGATCGTTGGAATGGTTCTCGCCGGCTCTGTCGAAACGAAGCTGCCCCTCCTATCCCTGTCTCACATCGCGCCTGTTTTTCGAACGGCGCGGTCCATGTCGATGGACGCTCGCAACGAGCAATGCGTGTGCCGCAGGGGACGCCATGGCTTACGGCGGCTTGGGAATGTCTTACGGGACAATGCATTGCGAGGATTAGAAAGTTTCCTCGGAAGGTTGGCCGAGCGAGCGGTGTATTGTTCGTGCGCATCCAATACTTACACGGCGCCCTGCATGTCTTACCAACACTTACTCGCCGAACTCGACCTGGGCTTCACCCGCTTGCGCAACCGCGTGGTGATGGGCTCGATGCACACCGGCATGGAGGACCGCTTCTGGCATTACCCGCAGCTGGCCGCCTATTTCCGCGAGCGCGCGAAAGGCGGCGTGGGGCTGATCGTCACGGGCGGCATCTCGCCGAATCGGCAAGGCTGGCTGCTGCCGTTCGGCGGCACGTTGAACAGCGTGTTCGATCTGCGCAATCATCGGCTGTTGACCGAGGCCGTGCATGCCGAAGGCGGCAAGATCGCGCTGCAGATCCTGCATGCGGGCCGCTATGGTTATCAGCCATTCGTCGTATCGGCGTCCGCTATCAAATCGCCGATCTCGAGGTTCAAGCCGCGCGCGCTGAGCCTCGCCGGCATCGCGAGCACCGTGCGCGACTATGCGCGCTGCGCCCGTCTCGCGCAGCGCGCCGGTTACGACGGCATCGAGATCATGGGCAGCGAAGGTTATCTGCTCAACCAGTTCCTCTGCCCGCGCACCAATCGTCGTGACGATCGCTATGGCGGCAGCATCGAGAACCGCATGCGTATCGCCCGCGAGATCGTCGAACAGGTGCGCGCGGTGTGCGGCGAGCGCTTCATCGTCGTGTACCGTCTTTCGTTGATCGATCTGGTGGAAGGCGGCAACACGTGGGACGAAACCGTGCAGGTCGCAAAGGCGCTCGAAGCGGCCGGCGTGACGATGTTCAACACGGGCATCGGCTGGCATGAGGCGCGCGTGCCGACCATCGTGACCTCGGTGCCGCGCGCGGCCTTCGCCTCGCTCAGCGCGCGCTTGAAGGCCGCCGTGAAGGTGCCGGTGATCGTGTCGAACCGCATCAATACGCCCGAGGTCGCCGAGGAACTGCTCGCGCAGGGAGCCGGCGACCTGGTCTCGATGGCGAGGCCGCTCTTGGCCGATCCCGAGTTCGTCGTGAAGACCGCCGAGGGACGCGCGCACGAAATCAACACCTGTATCGCCTGCAATCAGGCTTGCCTCGATCACACGTTCAGGAACGAGCGCGCGACGTGTCTCGTGAATCCGCGTGCCGGACGCGAGACCGAACTGGTCTATCGGACCGTTTCAGGACCGGCGGTGCGCTCGGTGGCGGTGGTCGGCGCGGGTCCGGCGGGACTCTCGGCGGCGACGGTGGCGGCCTCGCGCGGGCATCGCGTGACGCTGTTCGATGCGAGCCCAACCATCGGCGGCCAGTTCAATCTGGCGATGCGCGTGCCGGGCAAGGAGGAATTCGGCGAAACGATCCGCTATTTTCAGAGCCAGTTGCAGCGTCATCGCGTCGACGTGCGGCTCGATACGCGCGTCGATCCCGCGCTGCTCGCCGCGGGCGCTTACGACGACGTGATCGTCGCCACCGGCATCGTGCCGCGGCGGCCGGCGATTCCCGGCATTGACGGGCCGAACGTGCTGTCCTACGTCGACGTGCTGCGCGGCGCGCCGGTCGGCGCACGCGTCGCGGTGATCGGCGCGGGCGGCATCGGCTTCGATGTCAGCGAGTTCCTGCTGCATCGTCCGGGCGAGCCGTTGCCGATGTCGCGCGATGCGTGGCTCGATGAATGGGGCGTCGATCTCGCGGTGCGTGAGCGCGGTGGCCTGAAAACGCCGGCGCCGCCCCAGCCGGCGCGGCAAATCTGGCTGTTGCAGCGCAAGGCCGGCAAGCTCGGCATGGGGCTCGGCAAGACTTCCGGCTGGGTGCATCGCGCGACGCTCGCAAGGAACGGCGTGAAGATGCTCGGCGGCGTGTCGTATCTGGAGATCGGCGCGCGCGGTTTGAAGATCGCGCGTGAGGGCGTCGAGGCATGGCTGGATGTGGACACGATCGTCGTGTGCGCGGGGCAGGAATCGCTGCGCGATCTGCTGCCGCGGGCCGCGGCGGCGGGCGTGGTTGCGGCGGAGAGGTCCGTGGAGACGCAGAGTCCGCGCTATCACGTGATTGGCGGAGCGAAAGTCGCGACGGAACTGGATGCCAAACGCGCGATTCGCGAAGGCGCGGAAGTGGCGGCGGCGCTTTGATGCTGAAGGGAATGCGCCGCGGTGGTTTGTGCTGTCGTGCTGTCGTGCTGTCGTGCTGTCGTGCTGTCGTGCTGTCGTGCTGTCGTGCTGTCGTGCTGTCGTGCTGTCGTATTCGCGCCGCCGCGCCACTGCGGCGGCGCCTCGCACACGCTCAGGCGAGCGCCTTCTTCCGGTAATCGAACCAGAAAGACAGGCCCACGCTCGCCAGAATCACGATGGTCGCGATCACCGTCGAGCGCGTGACCGGCTCGCCGAGCAGCAGCGCGCCGAGCGCCACCGCCACCACCGGATTCACGTACATGCAACTGCTGGCGATGATCGGGCTCGTGTGCCGGATCAGGAAGCCGTACGCGACGTACGCGGTCATCGTGCCGATCAGCATCAGGTAGATGAACGCCAGCAGCGGCAGAAAGTGCACTTCGAGCATCCGTTCACCGGAAACCAGCGCGACCAGCGTCGACATCGCGCCGCCCAGGCCGATTTGCAGCGAGGTCGACAGGAACAGATCCGAGGGCAGCTTCAGCCGCCCGGCCAGATGCGCGCCGCCGGCCCAGAACAGCGCGCCGCACAGAATCGCGAGACTGCCGCCCGCCGAGCCCGGCGTTTCGTCGCCGTGGCTCAGGATCGCGATGCCGACCAGCCCGAGGCCGACTGCGAACCACTCGCCCCGGCCGATCTTGCGCCCCGCCACCGCCGCGATCACCGTCGCGAACAGCGGCACGGTCGCGACCATCACCGCCGCGGTGCCGGTGCCGACCGTGCGCATCCCATAGGCCAGCATGCCGCTCGACAAACCCACCAGCATCGTGCCGACGAGTCCCGCATTGCCGATCTCGGCGGCGCTCGGCCAGACCGGATTGCGGCGCGCCGCGAAGATGAAAAGCCCTACGCCGGCAAACAGGTTGCGCAGACCGGACAGCAGCAGCGGCGGGAACGAACCGAGCGCGACGTGCACGGCGAGATACGTCGAGCCCCACACGAGGTAGACGACGGCGAGCGCGAGCGCGATCTGTCCGTTGCGCGACTGCGGCAAACGGATGGAAAAACCACCCGGGACAAGGCGCGAAAAAAGGCTGGGAAGTTGCGACGACATGCGTTCAACCCGCCCATGCCGCTCGAGGCGCCGCGCCCCCGCTGAAGACCCCGTGGCGGGATGGCGGACACCGCATCGGCGATGCGGTCTGACGGGCGAGGCTGGCGGACATGTTGGTGGAACGAGAAGACGATAGATGGCCAAAGGGGCCACAACGCCGCGGTGGTCGAAGGAAATCGCTCCACGGCTGACACGCGTCCAATGTTGGGCGCGCATCGCATTATGCAGTAAGCGCCCACCGCGCCGTGCGAAAGAATCGTAATTTTTTGCGTGTCCGCAACAAAAAAGCCGGGGACGTTTCCCCGGCTTTCAGCGCGCGCGCCCCAAGCCCTTTCGGGCTATGCGGCGGGCATCGAACAGCGCGCTCAGTTCGCCATTGCGCCGGACGCTTCGTGCTTCATGCCCATCGCGTCGCCGTCCTTTTTCATCTTGTCGTGCTTCTTCTTCATGCCGTCCTTCTTCATGCCGTCCTTCGACATGGAATCCTTCGACATCGCGTCATGCGACATCGAATCGTTGGACATCGCGCCGCTTGCCTGCGCGAATGCCGCGCCGCCGCTGGTCAGGAAAGCGACGGCGATTGCTGCGATTGCGAACTTCTTCATGGGATGACTCCGTTGTCGTGAATGAATAGAGCCGGCGCCTTGCTCATGCCGGCGTGTTTCCGAAGCTTCTGCCGCCTGGGGTCGCGCATCGGGATGCGGCATGCGGCGACCCGCGCGCGTCAGGAGCCTCCGAACCAGTTGTAGCCCTGGTCGACCCAATAGCCGCCAGGATACGTGTTGGTGACGAACATCTCGACGATGTGCTTCGGGTTCTTGTAGCCGAGCTTGGTCGGCATGCGCAGCTTCATCGGGAAGCCGTATTTCGCGGGCAGACGCTCGCCGTCGTATTCGAACGTGAGGAGCGTTTGCGGATGCAGCGCGGTCGGCATGTCGATGCTTTCGTAGTAGTCGTCGGCGCATTTGAAGCCGACGTATTTCGCGCTGGTGTCCGCGCCGATGCGCCGCAGAAAATCGGCGAACGGCGTGCCGCCCCAGCGGCCGATCGCGCTCCACCCTTCCACGCAAATGTGCCGCGTGATCTGCTCCGCATGCGGCAGCGCATACAGCTCGGGCAAGCTCCAGACGCGCTGGCCGGTCACGAGTCCACTGATCTTCAGCTTGTAGCCGGCGCCGTCGACCTCGGGCACTTCGTCGATGCCGTAGTACGCGTTGAACGGAAACGGCCGGGTGATCTGCGCTTCGGTGTAGGTCGGCGCAAGCTGCTTCGGATCGAACAGCGCGGCTTGCGCGCGATCGTTCAGGCGCGATACGGCCGTGAGGAACGTGTTGACCGATTCGTCGTCGGTCAGCGAGCAGCCGGTCAACATCGACAAACCGCCGAGCGTCAGCAGCCGTTTGCCGAAGAGGCGCCGCGACGGCATCGCGAGTTCGCGCCGGGCGTCGATCAGGATCGACTCGCGGTCGAGCCGATGGCCGGTCGGCCGAGCGGATTCTGGATTGGGCTTGTTCATGATTCGGTATCCTCGGGCTTGGCGTAAGCGGCTCAACGTCCGCGCAGCATGGCGACGAGCGAGCGCGGCACGAGCGCCACCATCGCCAGATGCACGACGATGAACGCCGCCATCAGCGACATCGCGAAGAAGTGGACGATGCGTGCGTTGTCGTAGCCGCCCATCAGTTCGCGCAGCAGCGGAAACTGCACCGACTTCCAGATCGCGAGGCCCGACAGCACCAGCACGATCAGGTCGCAGACGACGAACAGGTAGGCGAATTTCTGCACCGCGTTATAGACGCGCAGATCGGCGTGCGAGAGCTTGCCGGTCAGCGCGGCGATGAGGTCGTGCAGCACGGCGCGCGGCGAGATGGGCAAGAACTTGCGCACGAAGCGCCCGCTCGCGAGATTCAGCGCGAGATACAAGAGACCGTTGAAGACCAGCAGCCACATCGCCGCGAAATGCCATTGGAGCGCGCCGCCGAGCCAGCCGCCGAGCGTGATTTCCGGCGCGAAACGAAAGCCCGGAAAGATCGGCGAGGCGTTGTAGATGCGCCAGCCGGAGAGCATCATCACGATGGCCGCGAGTGCGTTGAGCCAATGCGTGACGCGCACCCACAGCGGATGAATCGCGCCGCTTTGCGGCTTGGCGGGCGGCGCGCTTTCGCGCAATGCATGAGAAGTTGCCATGAGATTCTCCGTGAACGAAGGCCGCGGCGCGATCAACGGCAAGCGGCGAATTCCGCGGCTTGCCGCGCGGCGGAAGGTTTGCATGACGTGCGCCAACAGGGTCTGCACGTTTGTCGAACGATGCGGTGGGTTATGACACCCCGTTTTGAATTTTTTTGTCTGACGCCGCGCATCGCCCGACATCGAACTGAGAGACTGAACGGCGCATGGCCCGTGCTAACATGGGTCTTCCATCGCGCCGGTTCCCTGTCTTGCGGCGCTTGTGCGAACCTCTTTCTTTCGACCTTGCCGGCTACTCTCATGCGCTTTCCGACTTACCGTGCCTTCACCCGTTTGCGCCGCCGCGGCGCGACCGGGTACGCGTGCGCGGACGTCGCACGGTGCCATGCCGGCGAGCCGTCCCGAACGCTCCCGCTTCCCGCCGCCCGGCGCCCGATCTAACGCTGCTCCCTCCTATACCGGAGCCGCATCGTCGGGCTCCGGGCCGATCTCATCCGCACGCTGTCCCCTCACCTGCAGATTGAATTGAATTGGAGCACCCGTCATGAAAAAGACGAAAACCTGTTACCTCACCGAACTCGACGTCGCCCGTCTCGAGAAGCATGCGGCCGCGCCGGGCGCCGACGCGAAAATGCAGGACATGCTCGACGACGTGCTGGAACGCGCGGTGATCGTCGACGCCCGCGAGATTCCCGCCAACGTGGTCACGATGAATTCGCAAGCCACGCTGATCGACGAAAGCACTGGCGAGCACATGACCTGGACCGTCGTCTATCCGCCCAATGCGGATTTCGCGCAGGGCCGCCTGAACGTGTTCTCGCCGGTCGGACTTGCCTTGCTCGGCGCCAAACGCGGCGAACGCATCAGCTTCACGCCGCCGAGCGGCACGCCGAAGGTGCTGAAGCTCGACAAAATCCTGTTTCAACCGGAAGCCGCCGACGATTTCACGTTGTGATTTCATGTTGTAAGCGGCACGCGTGCGAGGCGCCACTGTTGCGCCGCATCATGTCCAGCCGCGCGGCGGTCTTCATGGAATAGTACGCCGCCGACCGGCGTTCGAATTATCGAGACGGTTGCCAAGCAGCGCTCGCGCAGTGTATTGTGTGCGCTGCTAACGCGGGGGTCCTGCGTCGCACGGAGGTTGGAGGTCCGTGTTGCGTGGGTGAGAAATACCCTTTGAACCTGATCTGGATAATGCCAGCGCAGGGAAGCGTACGGATTTCGCAGCGGGTCTGGTTTCATTTCTCGCGATTTCCGACGACATTCATCTCATCTCCTGCTTAGCGGCCCCACATTGCCTTGCATGGGACCAGCGCCAACTCTGGTCGACACAGGAGATAAGCATGAACGCCAATCCGAAGTTCCTTTCCGCCGACGCCCACGTCGATGCCGCCGCTGTCGCGCCGCTGCCGAATTCGCGCAAGGTCTACGTGACCGGCTCGCGGCCCGACATCCGCGTGCCGATGCGTGAGATCTCCCAGGCCGATACGCCGGACAGTTTCGGCGGCGAGAAAAATCCGCCGGTCTATGTCTACGACACGTCGGGCCCCTACTCCGATCCTGAGGCGAAGATCGACATTCGCGCCGGTCTGCCCGCGCTGCGTCAAGCCTGGATCGAAGAGCGCGGCGACACCGAAGCGCTGACGGGTCTCACGAGCGACTACGGCCGCGAACGCGCCGCCGATCCCGCCACCGCCGAGTTGCGCTTCCAGGGCCTGCACCGCACGCCGCGCCGCGCCAAGGCGGGCGCCAACGTGTCGCAGATGCACTACGCGCGTCGCGGCATCATCACGCCGGAAATGGAATACATCGCGATTCGCGAGAACCAGCAGCGCGCCGCCTATCTGGAAAGCCTGAAGACGAGCGGCCCGAACGGCGAAAAACTCGCCGCGATGATGGGCCGCCAGCATCCGGGCCAGGCGTTCGGCGCGAGCGCGTTCGGCCCCGACGGTCTGAAGGAGATCACGCCCGAATTCGTGCGCGAGGAAGTCGCCCGCGGCCGCGCGATCATTCCGAACAACATCAATCACCCGGAAAGCGAGCCGATGATCATCGGCCGCAACTTCCTCGTGAAGGTGAACGCGAACATCGGCAACTCGGCGGTGACGTCGTCGATCGGCGAGGAAGTCGACAAGATGACCTGGGCGATCCGCTGGGGCGGCGACACGGTGATGGATCTGTCCACCGGCAAGCACATTCACGAAACGCGCGAGTGGATCATCCGCAACTCGCCGGTGCCGATCGGCACGGTGCCGATCTATCAGGCGCTGGAAAAGGTCAACGGCAAGGCCGAGGATCTGACCTGGGAAATCTTCCGCGACACGCTGATCGAGCAGGCCGAGCAAGGCGTCGACTACTTCACGATCCATGCGGGCGTGCGTCTGCAATACGTGCCGCTCACGGCCAGGCGCATGACGGGCATCGTCTCGCGCGGCGGCTCGATCATGGCGAAGTGGTGCCTCGCGCATCACAAGGAAAGCTTCCTGTACGAGCATTTCGAAGACATCTGCGAAATCATGAAGGCGTACGACGTGGCCTTCTCGCTCGGCGACGGCCTGCGTCCCGGCTCGATCTACGACGCGAACGACGAAGCGCAACTGGGCGAACTCAAGACGCTCGGCGAACTCACGCAGATCGCGTGGAAGCACGACGTGCAGACGATGATCGAAGGCCCCGGCCACGTGCCGATGCAGCTGATCAAGGAGAACATGGACCTGCAACTGGAATGGTGCGACGAAGCGCCGTTCTACACGCTCGGACCGTTGACCACCGACATCGCGCCCGGCTACGACCACATCACGTCGGGCATCGGCGCGGCGATGATCGGCTGGTTCGGCACCGCCATGCTTTGCTACGTCACCCCGAAGGAACACCTCGGGTTGCCGAACAAGGACGACGTGAAGACCGGCATCATCACGTACAAGCTCGCCGCGCACGCCGCCGATCTGGCGAAGGGCCATCCGGGCGCGCAGGTGCGTGACAACGCGTTGTCGAAGGCGCGCTTCGAATTCCGCTGGGAAGATCAGTTCAACCTCGGTCTCGATCCGGACAAGGCGCGCGAATTCCACGATGAAACGCTGCCGAAGGATTCGGCCAAGGTCGCGCACTTCTGTTCGATGTGCGGCCCGCACTTCTGTTCGATGAAGATCACGCAGGACGTGCGCGAATTCGCGGCGCAGCAAGGCGTCACCGACGACGAAGCGCTGAAGAAAGGCATGGAAGTGAAGTCGATCGAGTTCATGAAGAAAGGCGCTGAGATTTATCAGCGGCAGTAAGCGTCGAAGGAAACAGAGCGGAGCGGCGCGCGCGCGTCGTTCCCAGCGTCGACGCGCTGCATCGCAGCATCGAAGCCCGCCGCTGGCGGGCTTTTGCATTGGCGCGCGCGGCAGGCACGCGTCATGCTGGACATGGGGAAACATTTGATTACGAAACCGGCAGTCCGCTGACAAGCGCACACATCTGGATACGGGCTGCGGCGATAAGATCAAATGCAAGGACGGGGAGAACCGTTCATTTCCGAATAACGGCTTCGAAATTCGTTTCGGACCTCAGTCAGGGGAGTAGACATCATGAAAACGATTCGTCGGATGGGCACCTTCGCAACCATTGTCGCGGTCGTCGCGAGCCTCACCGCGTGTGAAGGCATGACCACGCGTCAACGGGATACGGCAATCGGCGCGGGCGTGGGCGGCGTCGCGGGCGCGGCGATCGGCGGCAACGCGCTGTCGACACTGGGCGGCGCGGCAGTCGGCGGCGTGATTGGCAACCAGGTTGGCAAGTGAGCGACGCTCGTGCGTCGAGTAAATGGCTTGGGTTGAACGCGGGCGGGGCTGAAGAATCCGCCCGCGTCTGATTTGCGAAGCGCTTTTGAGGAGACGAGCGTCGTCTCCAGTCAAGCCGCTTCGTCACATCGCCTCGCAGCAACGAGGCGAAATACGCCGTTACGGTTTCGCAATCCGGTTATCGCGTGGGCAGCGTAAGCTCATGGCGTTACGCCCCGAACGGGGGCGTCGGATGCAAACCAGGAGCGCGTCATGAAGTCCCGCGTCACTAATCCTCTCGGTGCGATCGGCCAGCGGCCGCCGCGCAGCCTGTTCCGTCTTCCGCGAACGGGACTCGCGCTCGGCGCCGCCGCGTGTGCGCTGGCTTTGTCCGGTTGCTATTACCCCTACGGCTACTATCCGGCGTACTACCCGTACTACGCGACAGTGCCGGCCACGATGGCGCAACGCGAAGTGCCGCTCGGCACCGTCGGCGACTCGGCCAGCCAGCCGCAACAGACCGAGCCGGCGCAACAAGGGCAAGCCGGACCGCCGAGCTCGCCGCCCGCCTATGTGGTCGCCCAGCCGCCCGTGTACGTCGCGCCGGCTTATCCCGCTTACTATCCGGCGCCTGTGTATCCTGCGTATCCCGCCTATTACGGATACGGCTACCCAGGCTGGTACGCGCCTTCGCTGTCGATCGGCTTCGGCTGGGGTTGGGGCGGGCATCGCGGCGGACGCGGCTACCATCACTGAACGAATGCGCGGTGCGAGGCGTCGGTGTTTCGCCTGTGCATGGTCGAAGTCGCAATTTTTCTCACATCAGCGTGAAAATTGCTCGCTTGGTGCGCGTCCGCCACGGCGCTTACGATGACATCCGTCAGACGCCTTTATTCCCGAATCTTGCCGTTTCATTCCAGCATGAAACGTTTCGCGCGATTGCGCTGCTACGATGCATTGACGTCTCGACTCAACCGCGCGCGGCGCCCTCCCGATGAATACTAAAAACCTGCTGCAGTTGCTTATCCTCGCCGCCCTCTGGGGCGCATCGTTTCTGTTCATTCGCGTCGGCGTGACCGACTTCGGCGTCGCGCCGTTGATGGCGCTGCGCGTCGGCATCGGCGCGGCCTTTCTAGCGGTCGTGCTGATCGCTCGGCGGCCGCTGGCTCAATCGGCGACGATCCTGCGCACCCGCGCCTTTCCGCTGCTGGTGGTCGGCATTCTGAATTCGGCGGCGCCGTTCTGCCTGTTCGCGTATGCCGAGTTGACGTTGTCGGCGGGCGTCACGTCGGTGATCAACGCGACCACGCCGCTGTGGGGCGCGCTGGTCGCCTTTCTCTGGCTGCGTGATCGCCTGAGCGCGCTGCGCACGCTCGGCCTCGTGATCGGCTTTCTCGGCGTATTGATGCTCGTCTGGGATCAGATCGCCACGCCGAACGGCTCGGCGGCCACGCCGCTCAGCACCGCGCTCGCGGCCGGCGCGGCGCTCGGCGCAACCTTGCTGTATGGCATTGCCGCCAACTACACGAAACGCCATCTGACCGGCGTCGACGCGCTGACCGTCGCCACCGGCACGATGACCGGCGCGACCATCGTATTGCTGCCCCTTGCCGTCATCTACTGGCCGGCCGCGCCGGTCTCGCTGCAGGCTTGGGGCGCGGTGCTTGCGCTCGGGATCGCGTGTACCGGCGTCGCCTATATGCTGTTCTTTCATTTGATTGCGGTGGCGGGACCGGCGCGCGCGATCACCGTGACCTTCGTGATTCCGATCTTCGGCATTTTGTGGGGGGCGCTGTTTCTCGGCGAAGGCGTGTCGCCGGGCATGCTGGAAGGCTGCGGGGTGATTCTGGTGGGCACCGCCCTCGCCACGGGCGTGATCAAACGCCTGCCGTGGATCGGCACACGACGCGCCGACACCTGAGCGGCGTTTGGCGCGATGCGTTCCGGGGGCGCTGCTTCTCCCTGATCCGTCCGTCCGGCTCCGCACGCGGGGACCGAACTAAAGCATCAACAGTAGCCCGCACTCCACTGAGTGCGGGCGAAACCGTCGCCCTACGAGGATAGACGACGGGGTCACCGGGGCCGTGCATTCGCAGGCCGTCATCGGGCCGGCATCAACTCTGCAGGCGGTGCGGGTCGAACCCGCCGCCACTCGGACCGGGTGGATAACCCGGTCCCGTGGGTCCGGCAACGCGCTGCGCGCCATGACGCGCCGCCTCCGAACGATGCCCCGCGCGCTGGTCCCACCTCTAAACGCCGCGCCGCCGGCATGCCGACCGAATTCACCGTTACCGCTCGAACGCGACAAAAAGCGCGCATAAAAAAACCCGCCCGGAATGGTTCCGGGCGGGTTTTCATTCAGGCGCATTTGCCTGCCGCGGCTTCGCTCAGCGCAACTGATCGGCCATCAGACTCATGATCTGGTTGGCCTGCGGGCCGTCCTGGATATTGCCCTTGTCGTCGACCACGGCCACGCGGGTCTCGTTGGGCGTGATCGCGCGGACGTTCACCAGATACTGCTTGGCCACCTTCTCCTTCTTGCCGTGGAAGACCTGGCTCCAGAAGCCCTGCTCCGCCGACGTCATATCCTTCGGATCGACGTAGCGCACGAAGTACAGGCCACGCGTCAGATCGCGATCGTCGACGGTGAAGTTGCTGCGATCCAGCGCGAGACCCACGCGCAACCAGGCACGGTCATACGGCTCGCCGAGCGTCAATTCGCTGGAGGCGAGCTGCGACGGCGCGTTCGCCGAATCCGGGTCGCGCACCGGCTGCTGCGCCGACAGCGCGACGTTTTGCGCCGCCGTAGCCGCGGCCGCCGACTTCGCGCCCGCCGTGGCCGCGCCCGGCGCGGTTTGCGCGCCGGCCGGCGAAACCTCGGCGCTTTGCGTACCGCCGCCTTGCGCGCGCGAATCGGCCAGCGCGAGCGCCGCCATCAGCCGCTTCAGGTATTCCTGCTCGAGGCCCGGATCGTTCGGCTTGGGTTCCCACTTGCTCGAATCGTTATTCGTGCCGGTAAGCGCCTCGCGCATGCCCTTCTGGCTGACGAACACATAGGTGCCGCCGTTCGGCGCGGCTTCGAGACGCGTGCGGTACTTGTTGCGCTCCGACGTGACGTAGCTGTTGCCCATTGCCTTGGACAGCGTGCTGCGGATCAGGCCGTCGTTGATCTGCGCGTGCGTTTCGTTCCAGTCGGTCTCCATCACGCCCTTGTCGCGTTGGTCGACCACCAGCAGGAAGCCCTGTTCCTGCCAGAAGCGGCGGATCTGCGGCCACGCCTGTGCGGGCGCCTTGTTGTCGATCACGAGCCAGCTTTCGGTGCCGTCGCGCTGGATATGCATGCCCTTGACCGGCGGCACGACAGCCACGGCATTGTCCGCCGGCGCTTGCGCCCGGACCTGCTTGAGCGTGGACAACGAGGTTTCGCCGCCTTGCGGGGGCAAGGAACGCTGATCGGGCGTCTCGTCGATCATGTTCGGCGGTACGGCAAGTGACACTTGCCTGGACTTCGAGTCGCTCTTGTAGTCGATTTTGGTCGGCGACGAGGTGCCGCAGCCGGCGACCAGCCCGCCTGCCATCAGCATTACTGCAAACCGCTTGGTAAGACGAAGATCAGTCATGTTCGGGGAATCCTTCCGCTACGCCACGGCAAGTTTCCGTGGATCAACCCAACATTTTACCGATCCCGGCGAGCCGTGTGCAAAAACCGGGGTTGGCGCGTGAATCGGGCGACCCGCGACGCGCGCCGAAGCCATCGCGGCAAGCCATTTGACGTGCGCGGGATTGCGCCTCGCCGAAATCCCGCCGCGCAAGAAAAGCCGTCGCTCCACGGTCCCGGGAAGCGCTCGTGCACGCCGCGTTTAACAGTTGACAACATTTCCCAATCGCTTGTAGGACGCGCTCCTGCTGTCTGTCAGATCATTGTTTTAAAAGGCACTTCCCGCTCACATGGCTGACCATTTCGGGATTGCGTGAAGCGTGCAACGTCGCGCCAGATAACGATCAGGAAACCTGAGTGTTATCTTGAAATGGAGATCTCAATAAAACTCCAACGCACCCATCGCGAGACGGACAGCCATGCGAAATCCCCGTTTTTCCCCGACCTTCACCGCTTTGGCGATGGCGTTCATCGTGTTGTGCGCCAGTGCCGATGCGCAGGCCCAACTAGGCGGCGCGATGCCCCTCGCCGCGAATTCGACCGGAGCAGCGCCGAAAACATTGCTGAACGGCGCGCTGCGCCTTCGCACATCGACCGACGCCGGCAATACCACCATCAACGAATACGCGACGAACACCGGCCAGATCATCGCCTACGCGTGGGAAGGTCCAACCATGCCGAATCTGCGCGCGCTGCTCGGCAAGTACGCCGACTCCTACCTGAACGGCGCCGCCGCGCTGCCGCCCGACGGCAATCTGCACGCCTCGCGGGTGGTGCGGGCGGACGTGATCGTCGAATCGGGCGGCCCGATGCGCGGCTACGTGGGACGCGCATGGCTGCCGGCGGCCTTGCCGCCCGGCGTCGTCGCCGACGACATCCGCTGAAGCACACAAACCATCCGAAAACCGCCTCGACGATCGATCGCCACCACGCCATGAAGACCTTCTCTCACGTCAGCGCCCTGCTCCTCGTCTGCATCGCACTCGCCGGTTGCGGCGGGGGCGGGGACGGCGGCAGTCCGTCAGCCTCCGCCGCCCCGGCCAGCAGCCCCGGCGCCGCCAGCGCGCCGGGCGGCGCGGCGCCGTCTCCGGCTTCCGATGCGGGCACGTCCGTGCCGCAGTCGAACGTGCCGAATGTCCACCCGATCATGGTCACCACCGCGCCGCTTCTCACGCGCAACATGCTGACGACGAGCGTCACCGTCTGCCGGCCCGGCACCGGCAATTGCGCGATCATCGACAACATTCAGGTCGACACCGGCTCGCATGGCCTGCGGATTCTCGCCTCGGCGTTGCCGGCGACACTGTCGCTCCCGGTGGTGCCTTCGGGCAACGGGATCGCGGGCGAGTGCGCGGTGTTCGGCGGCGGGTACACGTGGGGTGCGGTGCGCAGCGCGGACGTGCGCATGGCCGGCCAACTGGCGGAGTCGATTCCGCTTCAGTTGATCGCCGATCCGGCGCTGCCCACCGTGCCGACCGACTGCACGGGCTCGGGCCGGGCGATGATGACCGTCGACGGCCTGCGCTCCAACGGCATTCTCGGCGTAGGCCTGTTCGCCACCGACTGCGGCGGCGGCTGCGTCAGTAGCGCGTTGCCCCGCTGGTATTACAGTTGCGACGCGAGCGGCGCGTGCCTCGCGAGCGCCCAGGCCCTCGTGCGGCAAGTGACCAATCCGGTCAGCCGCTTCGCGCTCGACAACAACGGCGTGGTGATCGATCTGCCGGCGATACCCGACGCAGGCGCGCCCACCGTGTCCGGCTCGATGATCTTCGGCATCGGCACCCAGGCGAACAACACGCTCGGCAGCGCGAGCGTCGTCAAGGCGAATTCGCAGACGGGCTACGTGGTCACCACGAGCGGCGGCCAGAGTTACTCGCAAAGCTATATCGACAGCGGCTCCAACGGTCTCTTTTTTCGCAATACGCAGTTGCCGCAGTGCGGCTACTGGTACTGCCCAAGCTCGACGCAAACCGCGAGCGCCTCGATTATCGGCACGAATGGCGCCGCGACTCCCACGTCGTTCTCAATCGGCAACTCGAGCGCATTGTTCGCGTCGTCGAACAACGCCTTCAACAATCTCGCGGGCATCGCCAGCAGCGGCTTCGGCTGGGGCCTGCCGTTCTTTTTCGGACGGCGCGTCTACACCGCGATCGCATCGCGTGCGACATCGGCCGGGCCGGGTCCGTACTACGCCTTCTAAAGCGGGCTTCTTTTTACGCGGAAAATTCCCTAATTCGGACATCGATCAAATGTGGCAATTATCGGCCGGCATAATCCAAACCCGCGACCCGCCATCTTTCCAAGATGATTAGTCATACATATCCTAGAATAGTTAAACGATGGAAGAAGCCACTTTTTCGCTCGATCATTTCGAGCAGCTCGTCTACACACGGCAGCATGTGAAAGCCTCGCTGCAGCTACTTTCCGCGCTCGCGCTCCTTCAGCACAAGCGCGGCAAGCTGGACGAAAGTTTTCTCGCCTCGGGCATCGCCGACCTCTCTCCCGCCGAGCAGCGCGTGCGCTTCTGCACCCGCCTGGCGAGCGCGACGTCGACGTTGTTCGCGGACCCCGGCTTCAAACTGCCGAACGACTGCTTCAGATTGTTTCTCACGCTTCATGAATGGGTCGGCGTCGTGTTCTCGGCCACGGCGTTCGGCACCGCCGACCACGTGACCTGTCACCTGAATCCGCGCGGCCCGGACAACCCGGAATTTTTCGCCGGCGACACGTTCATCGAAAAGCTATGCGTGCTTTATTCGGCCGACTCCGAACTGGAACTGAACTTCGGCGCGCTGTGGGCGTACGACAAAAAGCTCGCCGCGAGTCTCGCCCTTGTCCTGCTGGCGCCAAACTTCAAGGGCTCATCGAGCGCGCACATCAAGCGTGAAGCATTGATCGAATGGCTGCCCGGCAAGCTGCGGCAGATCGACGACCTCGACGACCTGCCCACGGCCTTGCTGCACAACGCATACATGTTCTGCAGCTACGCGAATACGCCGCGTCGTCATGAGCTCAAGCGCGACATCAACGTGCTGGTGCGCCGCAAGCTCGACCAGTTGGGTCTCACCGATCTTCAGGCGCCGAAGCCGTCGCCCGCGAAGAGCGGCGCGCGGCGCGGCAAGAAACCGCTGATGATCGTCGTGCTGGAATGGTTCGGCGGCGCTCATTCGATCTACCGCACACACTCGCGCACGATCGAGGCCGCGCGCGAGCATTTCGAGGTGGTGGGCTTCGGCTTGGGCTACGCTGTCGACGACATCGGGCGGGCCGTTTTCGACCGCTTCATCGAACTCGAGGACCCGGACTACATCGGCGAATGCCTGCGCACGATCCGCGACTTCGCCGAGGCCGAGAAGCCGGACGTGCTGTACATGCCGAGCGTGGGCATGTTCGTGCTGACCGTGTTCATGTCGAACCTGAGGGTTGCGCCGTTGCAGATCGCCGGACTCGGCCACCCGGCCACCACGCATTCCGACAAGATCGACTACGTCAGCGTCGAGGAAGACTACGTGGGCGACCCGGCCTGCTTCAGCGAACGCCTGATGATGCTGCCGAAAGACGGCCAGCCGTACCGTCCGTCGGTGTCGCTGCCGGACATCGTCGCGCAAATTCCGCCGCGCCGCGAGACGGTCGAGGTGATCGTCACGGCAAGCGCGATGAAGCTCAACCCCGTCTTTCTCGATACATGCCGTGAGATCGGCGAACGCGCCGCCACGCCGGTCGAGTTTCATTTCATGAGCGGCGTGCCGTCCGGCCTGCAGCTCGACCGGATGCGCGACGTGATCGGCCGCGTGCTGCCGCGCGCCGTCGTGCACGGCTTTCATGATTACGCGGACTATCTGACACGCGTCAACCAATCCGATCTGTTTCTCAGCCCCTTTCCGTTCGGCAATACCAACGGCATTGTCGACGCGCTCACGCTCGGTTTGCCCGGCGTGTGCAAACGTGGTCCGGAAGTGTTCGAACGAATCGACGGCGCGCTCTTCGAGCGCACCGGCATGCCCTCGTGGGCCACGACCGACAGCGTCGAGGATTACATCACCGCGGCGCTGCGGATGATCGACCGGCATGATGAACGCATCGCACTGCGCCAGCGGCTGCTCGACACGCGCGCCGTGCAGCGTTGCTTCGAAGGACGGCCGCAGGCATTCGGCGAAAGCGTGCTGAAGCTGATGCGCGAAACCAAAAGCAAAAGCCACCGCGCCGAGGCGATGGCTTGAGGTTCGGCTCGCGCTAGTCGAGATCATGCCGTGCAAGGGGGCGCGGCACGATGTGCTCGATGCACTTCCTGGCTGAGCGCTCGCTTGCGCGGCGAGCGCGGCGAAAAACGTTACTGCGCGGCTTCGCCGTGGTTTTCATCGGCCGGCGCGGCCAGCCTGGCCGGCGCGAGCCAGTTGAACGCATTCAACGTCGAACCGTGGAACGTGCATTCCGCAGCCGCCGGCTGCACGACCTTTTTCGGCTTGGCGGGTTTGAGCGGCAACGCGTCAGCACCTGATACGCCGGATGCGCCGCCAGCGTGCACCGCCGATGCCGCGGAAACCGCACCCACGGATGAAGCAGCCACGGCGGCCACTTCCGAAGCCGTCGGAACGTGCTCGATCGAGCCTTCCACCACCACCCGCGAGCCGTCGATGCCAACGCCCCGATTGGCGATTTTCAGCGTATCCGACGACTTCTCGGCCAGCTTGCTTCGCATCAACTGCTCGCATGCGTCCGAGTTCTTGTAGACGGCAGTGCAGGCCGCCAGCAGCGCGGCAGCGGTCATGACGCAAGCGAGGGAGAGAATCCGAATCTTCATTGATGTTCCGTTTTTCAAACCGTCGGCAATTGTAGCTTACAGATCGACTGCAAACCGGCGCGTTGATCGAGCAGACGGCGAGCACACGGCGCTTGACGTCGTCCCAATAATATGTTCCCATTGCGCCCTATGTACCGCGCCCAGACCACCTCCTCGCTACTACTAGCCCGCTCTACCGGGCTAGGTCTGCTGCTGCGCGCTTCCATCTGATACACCGAAGCACCGCTTGATTCCCCAGTAACTGACCCAGCCCCGGTTTCCGACCGGCGGCATGCTTTGTCTTTTCGTCGTCCGGTCGACCACCCGCTTGTCGAACCCACGGATGATGAAAATGTTGAAAACCCCCGCTAGCAAATACCACGCGTTCAAGCCGATCGATTTGACGGACCGTCAGTGGCCGTCGCGCAGCATCACGCGTGCGCCGATCTGGATGAGCACCGATCTGCGCGACGGCAATCAGGCCTTGTTCGAGCCGATGAACGCCGAGCGCAAGATGCGCATGTTCAAGACGTTGGTACAGATCGGCTTCAAGGAAATCGAAGTCGCGTTTCCATCCGCTTCGCAAACCGATTTCAATTTCGTGCGCGAGCTGATCGAAGGCGGCCACATTCCCGACGACGTCACCATTGAAGTGTTGACGCAAGCCCGCGACGACCTCATCGAGCGCACCTTCGAATCCTTGCGCGGCGCGCCGCGCGCGATCGTCCATCTGTACAACGCCACGGCGCCGGAATTCCGCCGGATCGTATTCGGCCTCGACCAGAGCGGCGTGAAGGAACTCGCGCAAAACGCCGCGCGCACCATGAAGCGTCTCGCCGACGCCGCTCCGGAAACGCACTTCACGCTGCAATACAGCCCGGAAGTGTTCAGCGGCACCGAACTCGAATTCGCGAAGGAAGTATGCGACGCCGTGTTCGACATCTGGCAACCGACGCCGGAACACAAGGCGATCGTCAATCTCCCCGCCACCGTCGAAATGTCGACGCCGAACGTCTACGCCGATCAGATCGAGTGGATGCATCGCAATCTCGCGCGCCGCGATGCGTTGATCGTATCGGTGCATCCGCACAACGACCGCGGCACCGCGGTGGCGGCCGCCGAACTCGCCGTCATGGCGGGCGCGGATCGAATCGAAGGCTGCTTGTTCGGCAACGGCGAACGCACCGGCAACGTCGACCTCGTCACGCTCGCGTTGAATCTGTACACGCAAGGCGTCGATCCGGGACTCGACTTCTCGAACATCAACGAAGTCGCGCGCACGGCCGAGGAATGCACGCAGTTGCCGGTGCATCCGCGGCATCCGTATGTCGGCGATCTGGTGTTCACCGCTTTCTCGGGCTCGCATCAGGACGCGATCAAGAAGGGCCTTGCCGTGCAGAAACCGGACGCGGTCTGGGAAGTGCCCTATATGCCGATCGATCCGAGCGATCTCGGCCGCACTTACGATTCGGTGATTCGAGTCAATAGCCAGTCGGGCAAGGGCGGCATTGCGTACCTGCTCGAACAGGGTTACGGCGTGGTGTTGCCGCGCCGCTTGCAGGTGGATTTCAGCTCGGCGGTGCAGCGGTTTTCCGACGACAGCGGGCAAGAAGTCACGCCTTCGCAAATCTGGGCCTTGTTCCAGCAGGAGTACGTCGAGAGCCATGCGCCCGTGCGCTATGTCGGACATAGCCTGTCCGAACAGGGCAATGGCGCGCGAATCACGCTGACCGTCGACGTGAACGGCCAGCGGCGCGTACTGAACGGCGCGGGCAACGGTCCGCTCGACGCATTGATGCACGCGATGGGCGTGCCGGTGCGAATCCAGCATTACGAAGAGCGCGCGCTGACTCAAGGCGCCGACGCCAGGGCGATTGCGATTGCCGAAATGGCCGGCAACGACATTGCGGGCAGCGCGTTCGGCGTCGGCATCGACGCGAATCTGGTGACCGCGTCCATTCGAGCCGTGATCAGCGGTGTGAATCGTGCCTACGCGCGAGCGAACGGCGCCGCGCAAGCGCAGTTCTTTGAAGCCGCGATGAACGACGAAACCGTAACGGCTGATTGACGCCCTTTCCTCGACGTTAAAAAATTCGCCCGGCAAGCTTCACGGCTTGCCGGGCGAATTGTTTTTCTCACAGTTTTCTCTCAGGTCTATCGCTTCACGTCCACTCTTATTCGGTCCATGCGTCCGGCAAGCTGTGCGTCAGCGTCGATACGAAACGCGCGGTTTCCGGCTCGCGCGGTTGCATGAAAATATCGCGCGACGGGCCGGCCTCCACCACCACGCCGTTATTCAGAAACACCACGTCGCGCGCGATCGTCGCGGCGAGCCGCAAGTCGTGCGTCGCCATCAACATCGTCATGCCCTCGGCGGCGAGTTGCTTGAGCACTTCGACGACCTCGGCCGCGAGACCCGGATCGAGCGCCGACGTGGGCTCGTCGCACAACAGCACTTCCGGCGACGGCGCCAACGCCCGCGCAATCGCCACGCGCTGCTGCTGCCCGCCCGACAGCGTCGCCGGCCAGACATCCGCCTTGTGCGCGATGCCGACTTTTTCCAGCAACTCGTCCGCGCGTGCACGCGCTTTTTCCTTGTCCCACTTCAGCACGGTCAAGAGCCCTTCCATCACGTTCTGGCGCACCGTCAGATGCGGAAACAGTTGGAAGTTCTGAAACACCATGCCCGTACGGCGGCGAATCGTCAGCACCGTTTCGCGCGAGGGTTTGCGCTCACGGCTGAATTCGAGCCGTTGATCGCCGAGTTCGAGCGAACCGGCCTCGGGAATTTCGAGCAGGTTCACGCAGCGCAGCAAGGTACTCTTGCCGCTGCCCGACGGGCCGATCAACGCGGTGACGTTACCCGACGCGAGTTGAAGATCCACCGAACTGAGCACGCGATGTTCGGCGAAGTACTTGTCGATTTTCTCCAGTCGGATCATCAGTTGCCCGCCTGAAAAAGTGCATGGCGGCCGAACTTGCGCTCGAGTTTGACTTGCGCCGACGACAGCACCGAACTGAAGACCAGATAAACCAGCGCGGCCTCGGTATAAAGAATCAGCGGCTCGTAAGTCACCGAAGCGATCCGCTGCGCGGCCTGAAACACCTCGGGCACGGTCAGCACCGCGGCCAATGACGTGTCCTTCACCAGCGCGATAAACGAATTGGACAGCGGCGGCAGCGCCACGCGCGCCGCTTGCGGCAGGATCGCGCGACGCAGCGCCTGCTCGCGCGTCATCCCCATCGAATACGCCGCCTCCCACTGCCCTTTCGGAATCGACTCGATCACCCCGCGTATCACTTCGGAGTTATACGCGCCGACGTTCAGCGAAAAGCCGATGATCGCCGCCGTCAACGGGTCGAGCACGATGCCCACGTTCGGCAAGCCGTAGAAGATCACGAACAGTTGCACGAGCAGCGGCGAGCCCCGAAAGAGCCACACGTAAAAGCGCACGATCGCGATCGCCCACTTCGGCCCGAACAGCCGGACCAGCGCGACGACGAACGCGAGCGCGAGGCCGATGCCGAACGATGCCAGCGTGAGCGGCACGGTAAAGACAAGCCCCGCGTACAGCAGGGGCCTCAGCGAGTGCGCCATCAGATCCAACCATGCCGGCATGATTCAGACTCGCAGGTGGTGTTTATTGGGAGACGTCCTTGCCGAAATACTTCTGCGAGAGTTTCGCGTAGGTGCCGTCTTTCTTGATCTCGGCGAGCGCCTTGTTGATCGCCGCCTGCAACTCCGGGTTGCCCTTGCGGATCAGCACCGCGGATTTGTCGCTGCTATCCGGCGAGGTATCGAGCGCGGCGATCTTCACCTTCGCATCCGGCTTGTGCTTCTTGAAGTCGAGGAACGACAGCGAATCGTTGACGGTCGCATCCACGCGGCCCGAGGTCAGCAGGTCGATCGATTCGTTGAAGCCCTGCACGGGAATCACTTCCGCGCCATGCGCCGCCGCGATCTTGCCGAAGTTGCTGGTCAGCGTGTTGGCGGATTTCTTGCCTTTGAGGTCGTCGAAATTCTTGATCGCGCTGTTGTCGGAACGCACGATCAGCGCCGCGTGCGACGTGATGTACGGGTCGGAGAAATCGTATTTGGCCTTGCGCGCCTCGGTGACGGCCACTTCGTTGATCACGGCGTCGTAGCGGTTCACATCGAGGCCGGCGATCAGGCCGTCCCATTTGCCTTCGACGAATTGCGGCTTGACGCCGAGGCGCTGCGCGATCGCCGTGCCGATCTCCACGTCGAAGCCGGTCAGGTTGCCCGATTCGTCGTGATACGTGAACGGCGCATAGGTGCCTTCAGTGCCGATCTTGAACACGCCGGCGGATTTGATCCGCGCGAGTTCATCGGCGGCGAACGCGGAGCTCACGGCCACCGCTTGAAACAGCGCGATCAGCAGGATGGAACGAATCGACTTCATCAGTTGGCTCCGTAAAGTTTGCTACGTCGGTTGCATGGTCTTGTTCGACAGATCCCCGCCTGGGTCGCGCCGGGCGGAGTGGGCGGACTGTAGCAAACGGTCCGCCTTTTTACAAAGGATCAGGTTTGCGATCAATATGCGCACACGTGCTAAGCGGACAGCGGCGGCCTCCGGTGCGACATGGAATTCCACTCTACAGCAGATAGGGCGGACGCGGCATGCATCGCAACATGGAACGCATGCCGCGCGCCATCGGGGAAAACGCGGGCGAGGTGCTGCCGCGGCGAACGCGCGGCATTGAGAAACGGGCGGCGCCGAAGGCCGCCCGTCGTGCGATGGGCAAGGATCTAGCGCTCCACGCGATGCGGTTCCTTCAACTTGTTGGCCACGCGGATCGCCTCGAAATACGCCGGGTTCGGCGGACGCTTCAGGTAGCGCCCCGCGCCGCGCACCGCGCGCAGTTCGCCGTCGGTCCACGCGAGCGCGCCGCGCGTGAGCGTATGCATCGCCACGCCCTGCACCGTCATGCCTTCGAATACGTTGAAGTCGACGTTCTGATGATGCGTCTTGACCGAGATCGTCTTGCTCGCATTCGGGTCCCACACCACGAGGTCGGCGTCCGCGCCGACCTGCACGGCGCCCTTGCGCGGATACAGGTTGAAAATCTGCGCGGCGTTCGTCGACGTGATGCGCACGAATTCATTCGGCGTGAGACGTCCTGAATTCACACCGTGATGCCACAGCACGGCCATGCGATCCTCCACGCCGCCGCAACCGTTCGGGATCTTCGTGAAGTCCTCGCGGCCCATTGCCTTCTGCGACGCGCAGAACACGCAGTGATCGGTCGCCGTGGTATGCAACTGGCCGGCTTGCAGACCGCGCCACAATGCCTCGCGATGCTCGGCCGAGCGGAACGGCGGGCTCATCACGTGCGCGGCGGCGCGGGTCCAGTCGGGATCGCGATACACGGCCTCGTCGATCACCAGGTGGCCCGGCAGCACTTCGCCGAACACGCGCAGGCCCTCGCTGCGCGCGCGGGCAATCGCATCGACCGCGTCTTTCGCGGACACGTGCACGATATACACCGGCACGCCCAGCACTTGCGCGATGCGGATCGCGCGATTGGCCGCCTCGCCCTCCACCTCGGGCGGCCGCGACAAGGGATGCGCCTCCGGTCCCGTCAAGCCTTTCGCCAGCAACTGACGCTGCAACTGAAACACCAGTTCACCGTTTTCCGCATGCACGGTAGGCAGCGCGCCGAGTTCGAGCGAACGCGAGAAGCTGTTCACCAGCACTTCGTCGTCGGCCATGATCGCGTTCTTGTAGGCCATGAAATGCTTGAAGCTCGACACGCCATGGTCATGCACCAGCGTGCCCATGTCGCGATGCACCGACTCGTCCCACCACGTCACCGCGACGTGAAATCCGTAGTCCGCCGAGGCTTTTTCGGCCCAGCCGCGCCACGCGTTGAACGCATCCATCAACGGTTGCTTCGGGCTCGGAATCACGAAGTCGATGATGCTCGTCGTGCCGCCCGACAAACCCGCGGCCGTGCCGGTGTAGAAATCGTCGCTCGCCGTCGTGCCCATGAACGGCAGTTCCATATGCGTGTGCGGATCGATGCCGCCGGGCATCACGTATTGCCCGCCGGCATCGACGATCGTCGCGCCCGCCGGCGCCTCCAGGTCCGCGCCGATTTGCAGGATCGTGCCGCCGTCCTGCGGGTCCGCGCACAACACGTCCGCGCGATACGTGTTCTGCGCGTCGATGATGGTCCCGCCGCGAATCAGGGTCGTCATGTTGCCGCCTCCTCATTGCTGGTTTCATGCCGCGTACTTCGTTCGAGCGCGCGGCTGTTCATGCGCTCGCCACGCGCGCGCTGGTTCCCTTGCTCAGCTTCATCCACGCGCTGTACACGATCGACGCCAGCGCGAGTCCCACAAACCATGCATACGTGTAGAGCGTATTGAAGATCGCCGGCACGTTCGGAAACGCCGCGGGAAACGCGGTGTGCAGGAAGCCCGGCAAATTCGGCAGCACGCCGATGACCAATGCGACCACCGCACCGATATTCCAGCCGCCCGTATAGCTGTACTCGCCATGCTCGTCGAACAGTTCTCGCGGGTCCAGCCGCGTGCCGCGAATCAGGAAGTAGTCGACCATCAGAATGCCCGCCACCGGACCGAGCAACGCCGAATAGCCGACCAGCCACGTGAAGATATAGCCTTGGGTGGTGGCGAGAATCTTCCACGGCATCATCACGATCGCGATGGTCGCGGTAATCATGCCGCCGACGCGATACGAAATACCCTTGGGCCACAGGCTCGAAAAATCATAAGCCGGACCGACGAGATTCGCCGCGAGATTGCAGCACATCGTGTCGAGCGTCAGGATGATCAGCGCGAGGCCGACGCCGATGCCGGTCATGCGGCTCGTCAGATCGATCGGATCCCAGATCGCCTTGCCGTAGATCACCACGGTCGCCGACGTCACCACCACCGAAATCACGGAGAGCAAGGCCATCGGCACGGGCAAGCCGATCGACTGGCCGATGATCTGGTCGCGCTGCGTTTTGGCGAAGCGCGTGAAGTCGGGAATATTCAGCGCGAGCGTGGCCCAGAAGCCCACCATCGCAGTCAGGCCCGGCCAGAACGTCGCCCAGAACAAGCCCTCTTTCTTGCCGCCCGGCACGAACTGCGACGGCGCGGACAACATCGAACCGAGCCCGCCCGCCTTCGAGGTCGCCCACCACACGAGCGCGATGCACATCACGATCTTGATCGGCGCGGACCAGCTTTCGAGCCAGCGGATCGAATCGGTGCCATGCACGATGAAGTAGATTTGCAGCGCCCAGAACACCAGAAAGCACGCGAGTTGCGCCGCCGAGATGTCGAGAAACGGCAATGCCGCGCCGTGCAGCGCGTTGCCGGTGAGAATGTTCAGCAGCGTATAGATCGCGCTGCCGCCGAGCCACGTCTGAATCCCATACCAGCCGCACGCGACGATCGCCCGCAGCATCGCCGGCAATTTCGCGCCCTGCGTGCCGAACGACGAGCGCACCAGCACCGCGTACGGAATGCCGTGCTTCGCGCCCGCGTGACCGATCAGCAGCATCGGCACCAGCACGATCAGATTGCCGAGCAGCACGGTCAACACCGCCTGCCAGGGCGACATGCCCTCTTCCGTCAAGCCGGCGGCGAGCATGTACGACGCGATGTTCATCACCATGCCGACCCACAGCGCGGCGAAGTGATACCACCTCCACGTGCGTTGCGCGACGCCGGTGGGCGCCAGGTCGTCGTTGTAAAGACTGCTGCCCTGCGCGCCGGCCGCGAACTGCGGATCGACGGGATGCGCTGTCTGCTTCATCGAAAGATCTCCACTGGATCGTTGGGGCCCGCGCGGCTTCTCGTGGCGCGTCGGGTCTTTGGGGACACTCAGGTTCAGTACAGGCGCTTCCTCGATGGGGACTGCGTGTTTCAAGCCGCCTTGGCCGCATGAGCCTGCGCGTGTTCGGCGGTTTCAGCCGCGCTCGATGTGTCGCTCTCTTGCGCCGTCGCCCTCGTGGGATTGTTCGGATGCGTGGTCCAGTTCGCGTACTCGCCGTTGTCCACGCGTTCCATCGTGATGCACTGCTCCACCGGGCATACGTGCATGCACAGATTGCAGCCGACGCACTCGGAGTCCATCACTTCAAAATGCCGGACGCCATCTTTTTCTTTCATGATCGCCTGGTGCGCGGTGTCCTCGCAGGCGATATGGCACAGCCCGCACTGAATGCACTTGTCCTGATCGATGCGCGCCTTGATGTCGTATTTGAGGTTCAGGTATTTCCAGTCGGTGACGTTCGGCACCGCGCGGCCGCGAATCTCGTCGAGCGTCGCGTAGCCTTTTTCGTCCATCCAGTTCGAAAGGCCATCGGCCAGATCGGAGACGATGCGAAACCCGTAGTGCATCGCCGCCGTGCAGACCTGCACGCTTCCCGCGCCCAGCACGATGAATTCCGCGGCGTCGCGCCACGTCGAAATGCCGCCGATGCCGGAGATCGGCAGATTCGGCGTTTCCACGTCGCGGGCGATTTCCGCGACCATGTTCAGTGCGATCGGCTTCACCGCCGGGCCGCAGTAGCCGCCGTGCGTGCCTTTGCCATCGACCATCGGCAACGGCGACATCGCGTCCAGATCGACCGCGACGATCGAGTTGATCGTATTGATCAGCGAGACGCCGTCGGCGCCGCCTTGATACGCCGCGCGCGAACCGAGCCGAATGTCGCTGATATTCGGCGTGAGCTTCACGAGGCACGGCAGCTTCGTGCCTTCCTTGACCCAGCGCGTGACCATCTCGATGTACTCGGGCACCTGGCCCACCGCCGCGCCCATGCCGCGTTCGCTCATGCCATGCGGACAACCGAAATTCAATTCCACCGCGTCGGCGCCGGTGTCCTCGACGAGCGGCAGGATCCATTTCCAGTCGCGTTCGTTGCACGGCACCATCAGCGAGACGATCATCGCGCGCTCGGGCCAGTCGCGCTTGACTTGCGCGATCTCGCGCAGATTGACGTCGAGCGGACGGTCCGTGATCAGTTCGATGTTGTTCAGGCCCGCGATGCGCTGGCCGTTCCATTGCACCGCGCCGTAGCGCGAGCTGACGTTCACGACGTGCGGGTCGAGGCCGAGCGTCTTCCACACCACGCCGCCCCAGCCCGCTTCGAACGCGCGGTTCACGTTATAGGCTTTGTCGGTCGGCGGCGCGGAAGCGAGCCAGAAAGGATTCGGCGAGGTGATGCCGGCAATCGTACAGCGCAGATCGGCCATGTTCGGCTCCTTGGGGACTGCTGTTTTTGTCTGGTGTGATGCGTGGCTTCGCGGCCGCCGCTAGGCGGCCTTGATCGCCATGCGGGCGAACTGCGCATCGATCGCCGCGGCGGCGAGCTTGCCGTCCTGCACCGCCTGCACCGTGAGATCCACGCCGCCGGTCGCCGCGCAATCGCCGCCCGCCCAGACGCCTGCAAGCGAGGTCTGCCCGTTCGCATCGACGGCGATGCGGCTGCCGTCGAGCGTCAGCAATTCCCGTTCGATACCCACGGCAACCAGCGTTTGACCGATCGCCTTGAGCACCATGTCGGCCTCGACCACGAAGCGCTCCTGCGCCTGATTGCCTTCGTCCGCTGTACGTTCGAATTCGACACCGGTGACGACGCCGCCCTCGCCGATCAACCGCACCGGCCTCGCATGCGTGACGAGCGTGACGCCGTTGGTCTGCGCGAACTCGCGCTCGGCCCACGTCGCGCTCATCGCTTCCACGCCGCGCCGGTACGCCATCGTCACGGCGGTCGCGCCGAGCTTGCGGCTCTGCACGGCGGCGTCCACCGCCGTATTGCCGCCGCCGATCACGACCACGCGGCGGCCTACCGGCACCGTGCCGAGGTCGCTCGCGTCGCGCACCTGTTCGATGAAATCCACCGCGTTCATCACGCCGCTCAGGTCTTCGCCTTCCATCGCCAGCGCGCGCACGCCGGTCAGGCCGATCGCGAGAAACACGGCGTCATGGTTCTTGCGCAGCGTGTCGAGCGTGACGTCACGCCCGAGCGCCACGCCGTATTCGATCTCGATGCCGCCGACCGAACACAGCCACGCCACTTCCCGCTGTGCGAAATCGTCGACGGTTTTGTAAGCGGCAATGCCGTATTCGTTGAGGCCGCCCGCTTTCTCGCGGGCGTCGAAGAGGGTGACGCGATGCCCCGCGAGCGCGAGCCGATGCGCGCACGCGAGCCCCGCCGGTCCCGCGCCGACCACCGCGACGTGCCGCCCTGTTTCCGCCGCGCGCTTGAACAGCACCTCGCCGCGCGCCATCGCCCAATCGGTCGCATGGCGTTGCAGCGCGCCGATCGCCACCGGCTTCGCGTCCTGGTGGTTACGCACGCAAGCCCCCTCGCAAAGAATCTCGGTCGGGCAGACGCGCGCGCACATGCCGCCCATCGGATTGGCCGACAGGATATCGACGGCGGCGCCCTTCAGATTGCCGTTGCCGATCTTGCGGATGAAGCCGGGAATGTCGATCCGTGTCGGGCACGCATTCACGCATGGCGCGTCGTAGCAGTAGTGGCAGCGGCTCGCCGCCGCGGCCGCGGCGCTTGCGTCGAGCAAGGGCGCGATGTCGGAGAACTCGCACGCCAACTGCTCGGGCGACAGGCGCTGCGCGGCAATGTCGCCGGTTTGCTTGATGGCCATACACGTTCCTTCTTCGTTGTGAGGACGTAGCCGTACCTGCCGGCTGCGTTTCAGGCGAAGCCGGGACGGCGTGTTTCATGGGCACTACGGTGAAGCGAGTGATGCAACCGAATCACGCAACCGCTGCCGCAAAAAGCGTTATGAAACCGGCTCGCACGCCCGTTCGAGCATCGCGTGCAACAACACGTTGGCGCCCGCCTCGATCCATTCGAAGGTGGCGTCCTCGATTTCGTTATGGCTGATCCCGTCGACGCAAGGCACGAACACCATCGAAGTGGGCGCGACTTGCGACAGATAACAGGCGTCGTGCCCCGCGCCGGACACCATGTTGCGATGCGGATAGCCGAAACGTTCGGCCGCGGCGCGCACGGATTTCACGCAGGCTTCGTCGAACGCGACCGGCGCGTAGTAAAAGATCTGTTCCAGTTCGGTTTCGAGACCGATGCCGCTCGCGATCTTCGCCACGCCTTCACGCAGCGCGGCATCCATCTTCGCGAGCACCGCATCGTCGGGATGACGAAAGTCGACGGTGAAAAACACGCGGCCGGGAATCACGTTGCGCGAGTTCGGATGGACTTGCATCATGCCGACCGTCGCGCAGCCGAACGGCGCGTTATCGAGTCCGATGCGATTGACCAGATCGACCACGCGCGCGGCGCCGAGCAATGCGTCGCGACGGCGCGGCATCGGCGTCGGACCCGCATGCGCCTCCTGTCCCGTCAACGTGATCTCGTACCAGCGCTGACCTTGCGCGTCCGTCACCACGCCGATGGTTTTCTGCTCGGCTTCGAGAATCGGCCCCTGTTCGATATGCAGTTCAAAAGCCGCATGCAACGCGCGCCCGCCGCACGGAACATCGCCCGCATAGCCGATGCGTTGCAGTTCCTCGCCGATGGTCTTGCCGTCCACGTCCTTGCGCGAGAGGCCATACTCCAACGTGAACACGCCGGCGAACACGCCCGACGCGACCATCGCCGGCGCGAAGCGCGAGCCTTCCTCGTTGGTCCAGATCACTACTTCGACGGGGTGCTCGGTCTCGATGCCGTGATCGTTCAGGCTGCGAATCACTTCGAGACCGCCGAGCACGCCATAGATGCCGTCGAAGCGGCCGCCGGTCGGCTGCGAGTCCGCGTGCGAGCCGGTCATCACCGGCAGCGCATCCGGGTTGCGCCCGGCGCGGCGCATGAACACATTGCCCATCTGATCGACACTGACCGTGCAGCCCGCTTCCTTCGCCCAGCCGACGATCAGATCGCGCCCCTGCTTGTCGAGGTCAGTGAGCGCGAGACGGCAAACGCCGCCCTTGGGCGTCGCGCCGATCTTCGCCATCGTCATCAGGCTGTCCCACAGCCGATGGCCGTCGACCTTGATCGACGTAGCGGGTTCTCGGTGGGCCTTCTTCAGCGCTTCGGATACCGCGTTCATTCGTCTCGCTCCTTTCGGTGAACCGACATGAAACTGGTGCATTGACGGCGAATTCTGGGGCGTGGCCGCACGGCGGCGGTGCACATTCGATCGCTTCGCTCGCCCCTTAGGGAAAGGGCAAACCCTGGGGCATCGCCCGCTCCCTCAATCCTGTCCAGTTGGACAGGTTGTAGACGATTAAGACCGCCAAATCAATGCCTTTCGTGCGGTGACAAACAGAGCGAGAAGCGTGCCATTGCATCGCAGCACGCGCTCGATGCGCGTGGCGAATCCGCATGTCCACGCGCCGCCAAACGACTAGAATGAAGCGCGACGCGGCACACATGCCGCTGCGGGTGAACATGAGAGACGACCACGTGGCTGCCGACATCACCGAAAACGAAGAAACGCGCGCACCTTTGCGGCGGCGCAAGGCGCACATTCGCGAGTCGAATGAAGCGCATCTTCTGGCGTGCGCCGAGGCGGTTTTCGCCGAGCGCGGGCTGGAGGGCGCCAGCACCGCGATGATCGCCGAACGTGCGGGTTTACCAAAAGCCAACTTGCATTACTACTTCCCGACCAAGCTCGCGTTGTACCGGCGCGTGCTGGAAGACCTGTTCGAGGATTGGTATCGCGCGGCGGATACGTTCGAATGCAGCGACGATCCGGTCGAGGCGATCGGCGGCTATGTACGCGCGAAAATGGAACTGTCGCGGCGCCGGCCGCTCGGCTCGAAGGTGTGGGCGAGCGAGATCATTCACGGCGCCGAGCACATGGACGACATACTCACGCAACGCGTGAAGCCGTGGCTCGACAGCCGTGTGAAAGTGATCGACGACTGGATCGCGCGCGGCCTGCTCGCGCCGGTGAATGCGCAAACGCTGATGTACATGATCTGGGCGACCACGCAGCATTACGCCGACTTCGACGCGCAGATTCGCGCGCTCAGGGGCAAGCGCGCGTTGACGCAAAAAGCGTTCGAGGCGACGACGGAAGAAGTGGTGCAGTTGGTGATTCGGGCGTGCGGGGCGGTGTCGCCTGGGCAGGCTGGAGGCTCGCGTTAGAACAGGTAGTGGAAATCGCCGAATTTCATTTAGGATGATGCCTTCGGGCAGATGGCTATGGAAAAAGTCATGCAAGACAAGCGGGTATCCAAGTCCGAGTTCAAAGCCAAGGCGCTGGAATTTTTTCGGCAAATCGAATCTTCCGGCGAAAGCATGATCGTCACGGATCACGGCAAACCAGCGCTGGAAGTACGGCCCTACCACGGTGCAGAGCGCCTCAGTTGTGCGTTATGACGAGTCAGCTTCGCCTATCGAAGAAGACGACTGGGAGACCGCACAGTGACCATCTGGTAAAAAACGCAGGGCTCGCAAGCGCGCGAGCCGCTTCGCGTGGAAACGTAAGCCGCTCAATACGTCTCCAGATGCAACCGCCCTTCCCGCTTCAACTTCGCCCACAGCGCGTCCCAATCCATCCGATGCTGCTCGCCGATTTCCCTGAGCGCCTGCAGCACGCCCTCTTCCATGCCCTTCAACCCGCACACGTAGATATGCGTGTTGTCGTCCTTGAGCAGCTGCGCGACATCGACCGCGCGCTCGCGCATCGCGTCCTGCACGTAGCGCTTCGCCTGCCCCGGCGTGCGTGAAAACGCCAGATTCGTATCGATGAAATCCTTCGGCAGATTCGTGAGCGGCCCAAAATACGGCAACTCTTCTTTCGTGCGCGCGCCGAAGAACAGCATCAGCTTGCCGGTCGCGCCTTTCAGCCGGCGACGCCGACGATACTCGGTCATCGCGCGCATTGGCGCCGAACCGGTGCCCGTGCAAATCATCAGCAGATGCGAGTTCGGATGGTTCGGCATCAGGAACGTACCGCCGAACGGGCCGATCACGTTGACCACGTCGCCCTTCTTCAGATCGCACAGATAGTTCGAGCACACGCCGTCGATCGCATCGCCGTGCTGTTGCGACACACGTTTTACCGTCAGCGACACGTTGTTATAGCCGGGCCGTTCGCCGTCGCGCGGACTCGCGATCGAATACTGGCGCGCGTGATGCGTTCGGCCATCGGCGCTCGCGCCCGGCGGCAGAATGCCGATCGATTGGCCTTCCAGCACCGGAAACGGCATCGAACCGAAATCGAGCACGATGTGATGAATGTCGCTATCGGTCGAAGCGTCCGTGAGCCGGTAGTTGCCGACCACCGTCGCGGTGGTCGGCGCCTTGTGCGTGTAGAGATTCACGTAAGGCTTCGCCGCCGACCACGGCGGCACCACCGAGCCGCGCACGGTGTCCACTTCGACGCCGCTCGCGTCCGCCGCCGGATCCCCCGGCGCTTCATCGGCGGCGGGAACCGCCATCGTGTTCTGTTCCGGCAAGACGTCCCACGTGAACTGCTCGTCGACCGGATAGGCATCGGCCTTCGATACCGTGCGCCAGTTATCGATCGCGCCGGTCGGACACGGCGGCACGCATGCCATGCAGCCATTGCACACATCGGCCTTCACGACATAGTTGTTGTCATCGTGCGTGATCGCATCGACCGGGCAAGTCTCTTCGCAGGTATTGCAGCGAATGCAGATTTCCGGATCGATCAGATGCTGCCTGAGAACCTCGATCGACACTGGGCCGTTCATCACTACCTCCACCTCTATTGCGGCGCATGCGTGCCACGCGCATCCCGGCTTCTCGTGCGTTCAGTTAAAGCGCACGTATTCGAAATCGACCGGCTGGCGATTGACGCCCATCGCCGGCGGCGCAATCCAGTTCGCGAACTTGCCGGGTTCCGTGACGCACCCCATCAGCGACGCGACATACGCGCGGTCTTCCGGCGTGGCGAGCCACTTCGCCTCGTTGGCGGCCCATTCGGTTTCGCTCACCACGCGGCCATCGGGCGACACGCGCGTGCCCGCAAACGTGCCGATCTGGCGATTGAACGCCTTATGCGGCACCGTCATGCGGAAATCGATGCCGGCCTTGTCGAGCACCTTGTTCCAGCGCCCCACGCCCGCCATCGAGTCCTTGATGTAATCGTCGCGCAGCACTTCGTTCATGGCGTTGAGCATCGGCACTTCGCGCTCGACCAGCTTGCCGTCCTGCACGTCGAGCAGCTTGTAGCGCTGCCCGCTCAACTGATGATCGTCGTCGCGCTTGTTCTCTTCATAGCGTC
Organism: Paraburkholderia sp. 22099; assembly: GCF_052045835.1. Taxonomy (NCBI): domain Bacteria; kingdom Pseudomonadati; phylum Pseudomonadota; class Betaproteobacteria; order Burkholderiales; family Burkholderiaceae; genus Paraburkholderia; species Paraburkholderia sp. 22099. The sequence goes on from NZ_JBQEPU010000005.1 coordinate 183,772, forward strand.
CCTTCAAACCCGAGCTATAGAACGTAGCCGCATTCGATGAATGATCGGCGCCGAACAGGTCGATCGTCACCGAGTAATGGAAGTTCAGATAGCGCTGGATAGTCGGCAGATCGATCACGCCGGCCGCGCGAAGTTTCGTGACGTCGTCGGTGCCCAGTTCGTTCATCACTTGCGCGGTGCGCTGGATCACGCGCGACACACCCGATTCGCCGACGAACATGTGATGCGCTTCCTCGGTCAGCATGAACCTGGTGGTGCGCGCGAGCGGATCGAAACCCGACTCGGCGAGCGCGGACAACTGGAACTTGCCGTCGCGATCGGTGAAATACGTGAACATGTAGAACGCGAGCCAGTCCGGCGTTTTCTCATTGAATGCGCCGAGAATGCGCGGATTGTCGTCGTCGCCCGAGCGGCGGCCGAGCAATGCCTCGGCTTCCTCGCGGCCGTCACGGCCGAAATAACGATGCAGCAGATACACCATCGCCCACAAATGGCGGCCTTCCTCCACGTTCACCTGGAACAGATTGCGCAAGTCGTACAGGGAAGGCGCCGTCAAACCGAGATGACGTTGCTGCTCGACCGAAGCCGGCTCCGTATCGCCCTGCGTCACGATGATGCGGCGCAGATTCGCGCGATGCTCGCCGGGCACGTCCTCCCACGCCGCCTCGCCCTTGTGCTCGCCGAAGTGAATCTTGCGGTCCTGCTCGCCGGGCGTCAGAAAAATGCCCCAACGGTAGTCCGGCATTTTCACGTGATCGAAATGCGCCCAGCCGCCCGCATCCACGCTCACCGCCGTGCGCAGATACACGTCGTAACCCTGCGAGCCTTCCGGGCCCATATCGCCCCACCACGACAGAAAGTTCGGCTGCCATTGTTCGAGCGCGCGTTGCAGCGTGCGGTCGTCGGCGAGGTTGACGTTGTTCGGAATCTTTTCGCTGTAGTTGATCGTCGACATGGTCGGTTCCTTGAGCGGATGCAGTGCCGCGCGTATCCGGCGGGCCGCGTTGCGTTAAATCGCGTTAATGGCGTGGATGCTTTTCAGGCGCGCGCATTCACACGCGCATCACACGCGCGAAGCATCGAACTGCGCCTTGCTGCCCTTGCCGTACACCTTGAGCGCGCCTTTCTCGCCCACTGCGTTCGGCCGGTTGAAGATCCAGTTCTGCCATGCGGTGAGACGGCCGAAGATGCGCGTCTCCATCGTCTCGGGCCCGTTGAAGCGCAAGTTCGCTTCGAGGCCGGTGAGCGCATCGGGCGACATCGCGGCGCGTTCTTCGAGCGCGATGCGGATTTCGTCGGCCCAGTCGATATCGTCGGGAGAGGCGGTGACGAGTCCGAGGCGCTCGGCGTCGACCGGTTTGATCGGCTGGCCGATTTTCGAGCGCACGGCGTCGAGCGGTTCGGCTTCTTCATAGAACCGGCGAGCAAGCCGCGACTGATGCGTCACCATCGGATAAAGCCCGAAGTTGACCTCCGAAAGCGTGATGGCCGGCTCCTCGTCCTCATTGCTCGGCAGCGCGGCCATATACGCGCGGTCGGCGGCGAACGCGAGTTCCGCGAAGGTGCCGGCAAAGCACGAGCCCGGTTCGATCAGCGCGAACAGCGAGCGCGACGAGACGTCGATGCGCGCGAGCGTGCGGCGCAGCAGGCCGATCGTTTCGCGCACGAACCAGTGATCGCGGTGCTGCATCAGCGTGGCGTCCGCGGCGAGCAGGTTGCGCGCGTCGCCTTCGGTCTTGAACACCCAGGTGCCGACTCCGAGCTCATTGGTACGCATCGAGAGAATCGCGTCGTCGAGCTCGCGCGCGAATTGCAGCGGCCACCAGTGCGCGCCGGCTGCAACGATGGCGTCGATCTGCGTGGGTTGCTCGGTTGGCGGCGCTTTCGCCGTGAACGTCGCGATGCGCCTGGCGCGCTCGATCGTGACGTCGAGCGTCTGGTACGTCAGGCCGTCTTCGCGGTCGGCGCGTTCGACGCGCGTGAGCATCACGCCGCCCGGCGCATCCCCGGGACGATCGCTTTTTGCCGCGAGTTCAAGCGCGCGCGCCTGGATGGCCTGATCGAACTGATTCGGCTTCACGACTTCATCCACGAGACGCCAGGCTTTCGCGCGCTCGCCGCGAATGCCTTCCACCACCGTGCAGAAGATATCCGCGCGATCGTGGCGCACCTTGCGTTTGTCGGTCACGCGCGTGAGGCCCCCGGTGCCGGGCAACACGCCGAGCAACGGCACTTCCGGCAGCGACACCGACGACGAGCGGTCATCCACCAGATAGATTTCGTCGCAAGCCAGCGCGAGTTCGTAACCGCCGCCGGCGCATGCGCCGTTCACCGCCGCGAGAAACTTCAAGCCCGAGTAACGCGACGAATCCTCGAGACCGTTGCGCGTCTCGTTGGTGAACTTGCAGAAGTTGACCTTCCACGCATGGGAGGACAAACCCAGCATGAAGATGTTGGCGCCCGAGCAGAACACGCGGTCTTTCAGGCTGGTGAGCACCACCGTTTTGACTTCGGGATGCTCGAAGCGGATGCGTTGTATCGCGTCGTGCAGTTCGATATCGACGCCGAGGTCGTATGAGTTCAGCTTCAGCTTGTAGCCGTCGCGGATGCCACCGTCCTCGGCGATATCGATGCCGAGCGTCGCGACCGGACCGTTGAAGCTCAGCTTCCAATGCTTGTACTGCGAGGGATCGGTGCGGTAGTCGACCGGCGCGACCGCGGTTTCTGCTGTGGACATGGGCGTCTCCTGACTTGGACGATGCAACCTGTTTTTGAACAATAGTGCATCGTCATACCCATGTAAAGCACTTTACTTCATGTTTATTGGTAAACCCTAGCGCCGCAATGCATGTCAAATCGCGCGCGCGTCGTCCGGCGATTCCGCCGCAAGCCTTGCGGCAAGCCGGTCGCGTAGCTGCAAATAGGCGTCCGCCAAGGTTTTCTCGCTGGTGTCGAAGCTCATGTCGGCGCGGCCGTACAGCTCGCCGCGACCCGCCAGAATGCGCTTCAGGTCGTCCATCGCTTCGCGGTTGCCCGACATCGGCCGCAGGTCGCCTTGCGCGACCACGCGGCGCATGTGCTCTTCCGGCGCGGCTTGCAGCCACACGGTGAAGCAATGCGACAGCAGCGTATTGAACGTGCCCGACTCCGACACCAGGCCGCCCGGCGACGCGATCACCGCGCGCTCGTGCTCCTGAATCACCGCCTCGAGCGCGCGGTGCTCGTAGCGCCGGTAAGCGCTCGCGCCGTACAGCGAATGAATCTCCGAGGGCGGGCAGCCGGCAAGCTGCTCGATCACGCGCGTCAACTCGACGAACGGCACCTTGCGCTCCTGCGCGAGCATGCGCCCGAGCGTCGATTTGCCCGCGCCGCGCAGCCCGATCAACGCGATCCGGTCCTTGCGATGCGGGTCGCGCGGGGCCTGCGCGAACATCTCGGCGAGCGCCACGCGAGCGCGCTGCAAAGCCGCCTGATCCCGGCCGTGCAGCAGTTCGCGGATCAGCAGCCATTCGGCGGACGCCGTGGTTTCGTCGCCGATCACCTCCGCGAGCGGACAGTTCAAGGTCGTCGCGATCTGCCGCAACACCAGCACCGACGCGTTGCCCACGCCCGATTCCAGATTCGCCAGATGACGCTCCGACAAGCCGGTTTCGGTCGCCAGCGTCTTGCGGGTCATGCCGCGGCGCGCGCGCAAGAGGCGCACGCGCTCGCCCATCGCCGTGAGGAAGGGATCGCGTTCCTCGCGCTCGCCGCCGCGCTCGGTCGCGCTGTCGGGCCGGCCCGCGCGGCCTGCGTCGTCATTGGCGGCGTCGTCCGACGGCGCTGGAGTGTTATTTTGGTTCATGTTTTACTGCCTCACGACTGCAATGTATGTACTATAGTGCTTGACACGGCCTAGGCGAACGGTTAATTTTCGCCAAATATTGATGCAATCACAAACGCCGTCGAGATATTTCGGCCGCGTCACGGAGACGGCTCGACCACACGCATGAACTAACGTGCGTGCGCGGGTCGATATGGAGGGCTCGCATGTCCCCACATGAATTCCAGCGCCTGATCGCGGGCGTGACCGGGCAACTCGCCGGCCGAGCGCTCGACGGCGAACTCGCCGCGTGGTTGAACGCCACCTGGCCCGCGGATAGCGAAACGTTCCGCGCGCTCGCCGACGCATGCCGCACCGGCGTGGCCGAAGGCTGGCTGTGCAGTCGCGAGGGCGGCGGCATTCGCTACGGGCGCATCTTCAAGGCGCTGCCCGACACTCACGGCTTTTCCGTCGACGTGGTGGAGATGAAGGACATTGCCGGTCCGCATCACGTTCATCCTCACGGCGAGATCGACCTGATCATGCCGCTCACCGAAGGCGCCACCTTCGACGGTCATCCGGCCGGCTGGTGCGTGTACGGTCCCGGCAGCGCGCATCGTCCGACCGTGGCGAACGGTCAGGCGCTGGCGCTGTATCTGCTGCCGCAAGGCGCGATCGAATTCACCACGCCCCCCGCTTCCGCCTGACGCACCGAGACAGCCATGACCGAACTTTTGAAGAACTACGTGGATGGCCAATGGGTCGCGGGCAGCGGCGACGGCGTGACCCTGACCGATCCGGTAACAGGCGAGGCGCTGGTGCGCGTGTCGAGCGAGAGCCTCGACCTGGCGCGTGCCTTCGGCTTTGCCCGCGAACAGGCAGGCGCCGCGTTGCGCGCGTTGACCTATGCGCAGCGCACCGCGCGCCTCGCCGAAATCGTCAAGCTGCCGCAAGCCAGGCGCGACGACGACTACGCGATCGCCATCGCGAACTCGGGCACCACGCGCAACGATTCGGCGGTCGATATCGCGCTCGGCTTCTATCACCGGCGCTCGGCGGTTCAGGCATCGAGCGCGGCAATCGACGCGCTGACGCGAACAACCCACTTGCCCGCGGCATAGCGGAAGCCACCTGCGGAAGTACACGCGCAAGCCGCACGCGGAGCGCACGAGACGTACACAAGCAGCAAGCAGCAAGCATCGAGCGGATCAAGAGCAGATAACAGCCGGACCGCCCCTCACCCGTTGGAGGAGACATATGGAAGCCCTGCTGGAACCGGCTGCGAGTCAGCCCGCCGTGACGGTCGAGCCGCCGCCCGCGCTGTTCAATTTCGCGGCTTATCTGTTTCAACTGAACCAGGCGCGCGCCGCCAAAACCGCTTATGTCGACGACACCGGCGCGACCACCTACGGCGAACTGGAGAACCGCGCGCGGCGCTTCGCGAGCGTATTGCGCACGCTCGGCGTGCATCCCGAGGAACGCGTGCTGCTGGTGATGCTCGACACAGTCGAATTGCCGATCGCGTTTCTCGGCGCGCTCCTCGCGGGCGTCGTGCCGGTGGTCGCGAATACGCTGCTCACCGCGCCCGATTACGTGTACATGCTCACGCATAGCCACGCGCGCGCCGTGATCGCATCGGGCGCGTTGCTGGCGAACGTCACGCAGGCGATGGAAGCCACCGAGCACGACGGCTGTCAGTTGATCGTCTCGCAGCCGCGCGAAGGCAACATGCTCGCGACGCCGCTACTCAAGGATCTGCTCGACGCCGCGACGCCGGCAGGCAAATCCGCCGCCACCGGTTGCGACGACATCGCGTTCTGGCTGTACTCGTCCGGCTCGACCGGCAAGCCGAAGGGCACCGTCCACACGCATGCGAATCTCTACTGGACCGCCGAACTGTATGCGAAGCCGATCCTCGGCATTGTGGAGGGCGACGTGGTGTTCTCGGCGGCGAAGCTGTTCTTCGCCTATGGGCTCGGCAATGCGCTGACGTTCCCGCTGTCGGTCGGCGCGACCGCGGTGCTGATGGCGGAGCGCCCCACCGCCGACGCGATCTTCAAGCGTCTCGTGCAGCATCGCCCCACCATCTTTTACGGCGTGCCGACGCTCTACGCGAGCATGCTGGTCTCGCCCAATCTGCCCGCGCGCGCCGATGTCGCGATGCGCGTGTGCGCGTCGGCGGGCGAGGCCTTGCCGCGCGAAATCGGCGAGCGCTTCACCGCGCACTTCGGCTGCGAGATACTCGACGGCATCGGCTCGACGGAAATGCTGCATATCTTCTTGTCGAATCGCGCGGGCTCGGTCGAATACGGCACCACGGGCCGTCCCGTGCCGGGCTATGAAGTCGCGTTGCGCGACGAGTTGGGTCAGCCGGTGCCCGACGGCGAAATCGGCGATCTGTTTATCAAGGGGCCGAGCGCGGCGCTGATGTACTGGAGCAATCGCGAGAAGTCGCGCGCCACGTTTCTCGGCGAATGGATTCGCAGCGGCGACAAGTACTGCCGTCTGCCGAACGGCTGCTATGTGTACGCGGGGCGCAGCGACGACATGCTGAAAGTGAGCGGCCAGTACGTCTCGCCCGTCGAAGTGGAGATGGTGCTCGTGCAGCATGACGCGGTGCTGGAAGCGGCGGTGGTCGGCTTGGATCACGGCGGGCTCGTCAAGACGCGCGCGTTCGTCGTGTTGAAGCGTGAGTTCGCCGCCTCTGAGATACTCGCGGATGAACTGAAAGCCTTCGTCAAGGGACGGCTCGCGCCGCATAAGTACCCGCGCGATATCGTGTTCCTCGACGATTTGCCGAAGACCGCCACCGGCAAGATTCAACGCTTCAAACTGCGCGAACAGTCATGAGGTAATCCATGCAGAACCCCGCCGCCGCAAGCGCCGCCAGCGATTTCGCCGACCTGCCCGCGACGGCGTCGCATGGGCCGTTGCGCATCGAATATCGCTGGGTGAACGAGGCTGCGGGCGATGCGCCGCTCGCCGTGTTCCTGCACGAGGGACTCGGCTCGCTCGCCATGTGGCGCGACTGGCCGCAATCCCTATGCGAGCAACTCGGCATGCGCGGGCTCGTCTATTCACGGCCCGGTTACGGACGCTCCACGCCGCGCGCGCATGACGTGAAATGGCCGGTCGATTTCATGACCGCCCAGGCGCGCGACATTCTGCCCGCCTTGCTCGACGCACTGAATATCGACATGCGTCAGCGCCAACGCATGTGGCTCGTCGGCCATAGCGACGGCGGCTCGATCGCGCTGCTGTACGCGGCGCTCTACCCCGGGGCGTTGGCCGGCGCGGTGGCGATCGCGCCGCACGTATTCGTCGAAGACATTTCGGTGCAAAGCATCGCGCAGACCAAACAGCTTTACGAAACCACCGACCTGCGCGGCAAACTCAGCCGCTATCACGCCGACGTCGATTCGGCGTTTTATGGCTGGAACGACATCTGGCTGAATCCGGCCTTCAGGCAGTGGACCACTGCCGAGGAACTGCCTGCGATCCGCGAGCCGCTGCTCGCGGTGCAAGGTCACGACGACCATTACGGCACGATGGCGCAGATCGAGACGATCGCGCAGCGCGTGCCGCATGCGCGGCTCGTGAAGCTCGACGCTTGCGGACATTCGCCGCATCGCGATGCGCCGCGGGCGTTGAACGAGGCCATTGCCGCGTTCATTGTTCAACAGCGCCAGTAGAACTTCGGCGTTGGGGCATCACATAACTGCGCGATGCCGGCGCGGTTTCCTCATGCGGTTCAAATAAACAACGGCGAGACAACGGCGCAACGTTAAAAACCGCGCCACGCGCATTCGCGTTTCAATTTTCCGCTCTAAAAGATACCGTTGCGCAAGCGTTCAATATGCTTGTAGACTTCGCGATCATTCGTCGGCGCCTTTAATCGCCGGCGACATTAAAAACACAAATTTGCTTAACGATTTCACACTGCTTCAATGCAAAGGAACACGTTTCCCCGTTTGCTGTTGCAGATTTTCATAAGGCCGGCTGCGCAATGCGGATAATTCAGCCCGCCATTTTCTGTTTGTATGACTTCACCTGATAGAACATCGACATGGGCCAAATCATCTTTATTCTTTTTCTTGCCGTCATTATCGGCGCGGCAGCCGTATTCGCATCGAAATCGCTGCGCAAGGATCATCAGCCGCAAATGCGCTATGGCGTAATCATCTTCGTTCTCGTCGTCGCCGTTGGCGCGCTGTTCTCGAGCTTCGTGCAGGTTTCGCAATCGCACATCGGCGTGGTGACGACCTTCGGACATATCGAGGCGGAAACGCTGCCCGAAGGCCCGCACCTGGTGAGCCCGGTATCGCGCCTGCACGAAGTTTTCATCGGGCTCGACGTCGCCAAGGTGGAAGGCGCGCAGGCGGCGTCCAAGGATCTGCAGTCGGTGCACACCGATCTGACGATGAACTACCGCGTCGATCCGAACAAGGTTCGTGCGCTGTATGCCATGGCGCCGTCGCTCCAGTATGAAGCCTCGTATGTGCAGCCAGCCATGTTCGAGGTGTTCAAGGCGGTTGCGGCGCGCTACACCGCGGAAGAACTGGTGACCAGGCGCCAGCAGGTCTCCACCGACATCATGAGCGGACTGATTACGAAACTGAAAGGCTATGGCTTCCTGATCCAGGATATCAACATCACCAATTTCAAGTTCAGCGCGGCGTTCGACCAGGCCATTGAAGCCAAGGTCACCGCGAGCCAGCGCGCCGAGCAGGCGGAGCGCGAACTCGCGCGCGTGAAGTTCGAAGCCGATCAGCAGATCGCCAAGGCGCGCGGCGAGGCCGAATCGATCGCGATTCAGGCGCAAGCGGTCAAGACCAACGGCGGCAAGGAGTATCTGCAACTGCAGGCGATCAACCGCTGGGACGGCAAGCTGCCGACGTACCTGGGCGCGGGCGCGCCGCTGCCGTTCCTGAATCTCGACAAGTAAGCACCGCTTTTGCCATGCCGTTGCCGCTGCCCTTTCGTAGTGCAGCGGCATGCCGACAATAAAAACCCCTCACTACCTCTTCACAAAACTTACACAGGTAAGCGATTATGCTTCTGCATCGCTGACCTGGGCACACGGATGCCCTCGCACCCCTTCCCCGTGCCGGAGTCGTTGCCATGTCCGTTGTGCCGAAGCCATCCCTTGCTGTTTATCGCAAACGTTTGGCGGGCGTGCTGGTCACCGCGTCCTTGTGCGCGCTGATCGGCGCATGCGGCGACGAGGGTCGCGACCCGAGCCAGGCCGGCGCTGCCCGACGTTCAGACAACGCTTCGGCAGATAACAGCAACACCCCGGCGGTCCTCTCAGCCGATCCGTCATCCGCATCACCCGCACCCGCAGCAGTCACGATTCAAAGCCCAGCACTGCCCGCATCAAGCGCCGACCCGGCACTGTCCGCCGCCGCGTCGACGCCGCTCGCCCCACCCGTCATTCATACCGTTGATTGAGTTCCGCGTCCACGCAATGCGCGGGTTGATGCTCGCGCGTCGCGTGGTTCGTTCCTCTACCGAGATCGAAGGCCAAAACCATGACATCAAAAAATCGCCGTGATTTTCTGCGCTCCGCCGCGCATGCCGCCGGGTCCGTGACCGCGTTGAGCATGTTGCCGCTGGGTATTCGCAACGCCCTCGCCATTCCGGCGAACAACGCAACGGGCACCATCCGCGACGTCGAGCACATCGTCGTGCTGATGCAGGAAAACCGCTCGTTCGACCACTACTTCGGCACGCTCAAGGGCGTGCGCGGTTTCGGCGACACGCGCGCGATCAATCTGCCCAACGGCAAACCGGTGTGGTATCAGCCGCTCGCCGCGGATGCCGGCTACGTGCTGCCGTTTCGTCCCACCGCGTCCAACCTCGGCATGCAGTTCCTGCAGGATCTCCCGCACGACTGGAACAGCTCGCAGGCGGCATGGAACGGCGGCCGCTACGATCAGTGGGTGCCCGCGAAGAGCGCCACGACGATGGCCTACCTCACGCGCGAGGACATTCCGTTTCACTACCAGCTCGCCGACGCCTTCACGATCTGCGACGCGTATCACTGCTCGCTGATGGGCCCGACCGATCCGAACCGCTACTACATGTGGAGCGGCTGGGTGGGCAACGACGGCAGCGGCGGCGGTCCGGTGATCGACAATTCCGAGCTCGGCTATGGCTGGTCCACCTACCCGGAAGTGCTGCAAAACGCGGGCATCTCGTGGAAGATCTATCAGGACGTGGGCGTGGGACTCGACGCGAAGGGCTCATGGGGCTGGACCGAGAATCCGTACATCGGCAATTACGGCGACAACTCGCTGCTGTATTTCAACCAGTACCGCAACGCGCAGCCGGGCAACCCGCTGTACGACAACGCGCGCACCGGCACCAACGCGACGAAGGGCGACGGCTATTTCGACATTCTGAAGCGCGACGTGCAGAACAACACGCTGCCGCAAGTCTCGTGGATCACCGCGCCCGAGGCGTATTCCGAGCATCCGAACTGGCCCGCCAATTACGGCGCGTGGTACATCGATCAGGTCTTGCAGATTCTCACGTCGAACCCCGAGGTGTGGAGCAAGACGGTCCTGCTGATCAATTACGACGAGAACGACGGCTTCTTCGATCACATCTCGCCGCCGTTCGCGCCCGCTTCGAGCGCGAATGGCTTGTCCACCGTCGACACGGTCAACGAAATCTATCCCGGCGATGCGAAAAGACCCGCCGGTCCCTACGGACTGGGCGCGCGCGTGCCGATGCTGGTGGTCTCGCCGTGGTCGAAAGGCGGCTATGTGTGCTCGGAACTGTTCGACCATACGTCGGTGATCCGCTTCATCGAACAGCGCTTCGGCGCGCAGAACAATCTGGGCGAAGCGAACATCTCGCCGTGGCGCCGCGCGGTATGCGGCGACCTGACGTCGGCCTTCAACTTCAGCAACCCCAACGATGCGTTCCCGAAGCTGCCGAGCACGAGCGGCTATGTGCCGCCCGATCAGAATCGCCACCCGGACTACGTGCCGCTGCCGCCGGCCGTGCAGGCGGTGCCGAAGCAGGAGCCCGGCGTGCGGCCGGCTCGCGCGCTGCCATATGAACTCTTCGTGCGCGTTCACGGCGAAGGTTCGCTCAATAAGCTCGTGATGCGTTTCGTCAACACGGGCAGCACCGGCGCGGTATTTCTGGTCTACACCGCGAACGGTCTCGCCGCGCCGCGCACCTATACGGTGGAAGCGGGCAAGCGCTTGCAGGACGAGTTGCCGTTGAATGCCGACGGCACGTACGACTTCACCGTGCACGGCCCGAACGGTTATCTGCGGCGCTTTGCGGGCCGGCCGGTCGCCCGTAGCTGGTGGGACGGATCGGGCATCGCGCGTCCTGAAGTCGAGGAAGGCTACGACGTCGCGAACGGCAATCTGCAGTTGCGGCTCATCAATGTGGGCAGCGAGCGTTGCCGCTTCCATATCGTCAACGCCTATGACCCGAAACACGAAATCAAGCATTGGGTGCGCGGCGGCGATACGGACCAGATCTACCTCGACCTGCGCAACGCCTACGGCTGGTACGACCTGGCGATCACGGTGGAGAAGGATGCGCTGTTCGCGCGGCGTTTTGCCGGCCACGTGGAAACCGGCAAGAGCAGCATGAGCGATCCTGCGCTGGGCGGTTGACGCTCGCTTAGCATTCGGTCGAAGCAGTCAGACGTCCGCGGGAAAGATAGCGGCCGCTGCGAATCGAGCAGCGGCCGCTTTTTCATTCGTCTTCGCAAGCGCGCCGCGAGGGGCTTCGAGCGGCTTCGAGCCGCACCGCCGTCACGACTCGAAGTCGAGCCCGCCGATCAACATCACCGGCTCGCCCTGCGTATGCGAGAGAAAATCCAGTTCGCGCGCATGCCGCCAGGCCGTGAGCTTGCGCGGCAACGCGGCCAGATAGTTGTCGAAGCGCGCCGGCTCTCGCGCGCTCACCAACCTTTCAATCTCGTCGCTGTCCCACGTCAGATACAGATTCAACGGATGCGCATAGTGGCGGATATCGTCGATCGGCGCGGCATGGATCCGCACGCGCGTCGGATGCCCGTGGCCGCCGTAAGGCAGCACTTCGGTATGCACGGTGGTGGCGAAACACGCGGCGATGGCCTCGGCGATGCGCGGCGCGAACTGTTCATCGAAACGGGCGGCATTCTGTGGACGCATGGGTGTCTCCGACGCTCTGCGCAATGAGCGAAGCATCGTAGCACGCGTGTGCGGCTGCTCGGTCAACCGATGATGGTGTACCAGGCGGACAACGCCGGTTTGTTGCGGGCCTTTCGCCAGGGCATCGAGCGTGAACTGATGCGCGCGGTCTATGTGCGCGCGATGTTCTCGACCGGCCACGATCAGGCGAACCGCGAGGTGTTCCGCGCCGGACCCGCCGAACCCGCCGATGCGCCCGATCTCGTCGGGCTCGCGGTGCGCGGCGCGAAGAAGGCCGTCGACAAGGCGGTCAAGGGTCTATCGCTGCATGCCTGATTGTCGCGCGCGACGCTTTGCACGTCGGCTTGTTGGTTCAGCGCGGCGCCTTTCGTTGCTCGCGTTTGGCGGCGCGCCAGCGAAACAGCAAGCTGACCAGCGCGGCAAAGAGCGCGGTGCCCGCATAACCGGCGAAACGGATGGCCTGCTCGGCAGGCAGGCGCGCGACCAGTACGACGACAATGGCGCTTGCAAGCAGCGCCAGAAAGGCGATGGCCCATTTCATCCGTGTCTCCTCTGGGTTTCACGTGTCGCCCGATGGCGCACGGCTCTTCGTTTTTGTTGAGCATACCCGCGACCGCTCAAGCCGTAATTCTCTTCCGCTTTCCCACGCCTGCGTCAGAACAAGCTCGATGAAAGTCACCGCCGCCCGCGTGTGATGTGGTTCGGCCTATACAGCATCTACTCCATGTGATTGTCAATAAAGCCTGACCGACCGACAATCGGGCATTCACCGGACCCGGCACGCCCGATCGGAATCAGGAGACAACCCATGAGCCTCAAACCTTCGGCCGACGTCGTGACGCGCGAATTGCGCGGCGCGGAATTTGCGAGCCACAATCAGAAAGTTTGACTTGCCACGTCATCGAGCTTCGTTGCGGTAAGCACATCTCGGCCGGCGGTGGCCTGCCCGCGCACCGCTGCTCTACTCAACCTTCACGGACACCCTCGTCATGGATCTGAACTTCACTGCCGAAGAAGAAGCCTTTCGCGCCGACGTGCTGGCCTTTTTGCGCGACAAGCTCCCGCAACGTCTCGCCAGCAAGGTGCACGGCGGACGCCGCCTCACGCGCGACGACATGGCCGAGTGGCACGCGATTCTCAACGCGCAAGGCTGGCTCGCGAATCACTGGCCGAAGGAATACGGCGGCCCAGGCTGGAATGCGGTGCGGAAATTCATCTTCGAAAACGAATGCGCGTTGGCGGGCGCGCCGCGCGTGGTGCCGTTCGGCGTCAACATGCTCGGCCCCGTGCTGATCAAATACGGCAGCGACGCGCAGAAGCGCCACTGGCTTCCACGCATACTCGACGGCTCCGACTGGTGGTGCCAGGGCTATTCGGAGCCGGGCGCGGGTTCCGATCTGGCCTCGGTGAAAACCACCGCGGTACGCGGCATGGACGCGCAAGGCGAGCACTACATCGTCAACGGCCAGAAAACGTGGACCACGCTCGGCCACTACGCGAACATGATCTTCTGCCTCGTGCGCACCGCGACCGACGTGCGCAAGCAGGAGGGCATCAGCTTCCTGCTAATCGACATGACGACGCCGGGCGTCGAGGTGCGGCCGATCATCACGCTCGACGGCGAGCACGAAGTCAACGAGGTGTTTTTCACCGACGTGCGCGTGCCAGCCGCGAATCTCGTCGGCGAGGAGAACAAGGGCTGGACCTACGCGAAGTATCTGCTCACGTATGAGCGCACCAATATCGCGGGCGTCGGTTTCTCCGTGGCCGCGTTCAACCGCTTGCGCACGATCGCCGCGAAACAGCGGCGCAACGGCCGGCCGCTGGCGGAAGATCCCTTGTTTGCGGCGCGCATGGCGCGCGTCGAGATCGACCTGGAGAACATGAAGACCACCAACCTGCGCGTGATCGCGGCGGTGGCCGGCGGCGGCGTGCCGGGCGCGGAGAGTTCGATGCTCAAGATTCGCGGCACGGAGATTCGCCAGGAGATCTCGTCGCTCACGCGCCGCGCGATGGGCGCATACGCGCAGCCGTTCATCGAAGAAGCCTTGCACGATGGTTTCGCAGGCGAGCCGGTCGGCCCCGACGAAGCCGCGAGCGCGGCGGCTTCGTACTTCAACAACCGCAAGCTGTCGATTTTCGGCGGCTCCAACGAAATCCAGAAGAACATCATTTCCAAAATGATCCTGGGACTGTAAGGGGCGCAACTCATGAACTTCCAGCACACCGAAGACCGCCGCATGCTGGCCGATACGCTCAACCGTTTTATCAGCGAGCAATACGGCTTCCAGACGCGCGACCGGATTGCGGCCTCGGCACAGGGCTTCAGCGCCGAACTGTGGCATCGCTTCGCGGAGCTAGGCATCATCGGCGCGTTGTTCGATGAGGCGAACGGCGGCTTTGGCGGCGACGGGTTCGATATCGCCGTGGTGTTCGAGTGCCTGGGCCGCGGCCTCGTCGTCGAACCGTTTCTCGATACGTTGATCGTCGGCCACGCGATTGCGAAGAGCGGCAACGAGATGCAGAAAGCGCTGCTCGGCGAATTGATCGACGGTTCGCGAATCGTCGCGCTCGCGCATGGCGAGCCGGACAGCCACTACGAGCTGGCTCGCGTGACGACGCGTGCCGAGCGCCACGGTAACGCATGGCACTTGAGCGGCGCGAAGGCGGTCGTTCAGCACGGCGAGAATGCTTCGCTCTTTCTGGTTTCCGCGCGCACCGCCGGCGCCGACGACGAAGAAGAAGGCGTGACGCTCTTTCTCGTGCCGCGCGATGCAGCGGGTGTCGGCGTGCGCGGCTATCGCAAGATCGACGGCGGGCGCGCGGCCGAAGTGACGTTCGACAACGTGTCGCTCGACGACGGCGCGCTGCTCGGCCTATCCGGCGAGGGTTACGCCACGCTGGAATACGCGATTGCCCGCGGGGTACTGGCGCTGTGCGCCGAAGCGGTCGGCGCAATGGATGTCGCGAAGGAGCACACGCTCGAGTATCTGCGCACGCGCAAGCAGTTCGGCGTGCCCATCGGCAGCTTCCAGGCGTTGCAGCATCGCATGGCCGATTTGCTGCTCGAAATCGAGCAGGCGCGCTCGGCGGTGATCAATGCGGCGGCGGCGTTGGGCGCTGCGCGCACGGTTCGCGAGCGTGCGCTTTCGGCGGCGAAATACAGTATCGGCCGGATCGGCACGCTGGTCGCCGAGGAGTGTATTCAACTGCATGGCGGAATCGGCATGACGTGGGAACTGCCGCTCGCTCACTATGCGAAGCGCCTCGTGATGATCGATCATCAGCTAGGCGATGAGGACCATCATCTGGAGAGATTCGTGGCGCTGGGGCGCGAATCGTTCAGGTGATGACGCCCAATTGCCACGGCACGAACTCGTTTTGTCCATAACCGTTCGCTTCGCTTTTCGACGGGGCCCCGGATGCGCATTCGAGCATGCGCTCGAAGATGAGGTCGCCGAGTTCCGCAACCGAGGCGCTGCCGTCCACCACGCCGCCGCAATTGATGTCCATGTCGTCCTCCTGCCTTTCCCACAGCGCTGTATTGGTCGCGAGTTTCAACGAAGGCGATGGCGCGCAGCCGTATGCGGAACCGCGCCCGGTCGTGAAACAGATCAGATTGGCGCCTGACGCGACCTGCCCTGTCGCCGAAACCGGGTCGTAGCCCGGCGAGTCCATGAAGACGAATCCCTTTGCGTCGATGCGTTCAGCGTACTGATACACCTCGACGAGATTGGTCGTGCCGCCCTTGGCCACCGCGCCGAGGGATTTTTCGAGAATCGTCGTCAAACCGCCGACCTTGTTACCCGCGGACGGATTGTTGTCGAGCGCCGCGCCGTTCCTCGCGCAATAGTTTTCCCACCAGGCAACGCGTGCCAGCAGTTTCTCGCCCACCTCGCGACTGACGGCGCGACGTGTCAGCAAATGCTCGGCGCCGTAGATTTCCGGTGTCTCCGAGAGAATCGCCGTGCCGCCGTTCCGTACCAGCCGGTCGACCGCGGCGCCCAGCGCGGGGTTCGCCGAAATGCCCGAGTAGCCGTCGGACCCGCCGCATTGCAAACCGACGATCAGATGCGAGGCCGGCAACGGTTCGCGCGTGACACGATTGGCATCGGCGAGCATCTCCCTCACCATGTCGACACCGCGTTCGATGGTCTTTCGCGTTCCGCCGGAGTCTTGAATCGTGAAGCTGCGCAACCGCTCTCCCGCTTTTAACCCGGCCGATTCCAGTACGCCCGAAATCTGATTCGTCTCGCAGCCGAGCCCGACGAACAACACCGAGTGGAAGTTCGGATGAATCGCATAGCCGGCCAGCGTGCGTCGCAGCACCGCGAGACCTTCGCCCATCGTGTCGATGCCGCAGCCGAGGCCGTGCGTCAATGCGACCACGCCGTCGACGTTGGGGTAAGGCGCGAGCGCTTGCGGATGCACGTCGCGCCGGAAGTGATCGGCGATGGCGCGCGCGACGGTGGCCGAGCAGTTCACGCTCGTCAAGATGCCGATGAAATTGCGCGTCGCGACTCGTCCGTCGTCGCGGCGGATGCCCATGAAGGTCGCGGGCTCGCGCGCGTATTCAGTCGGATGAAGATCGATACCGAATGCATGCTCTCGTGAAAACTCAGCCATGCCGAGGTTGTGAACGTGGACGTGCTGACCACGAGAGATCGGTTCCTTGGCCACGCCGATGATCTGGTTGTAGCGTTTCACCGGCTCACCGGCGGCCATATCGCGTGTCGCGATCTTGTGGCCGGGCGGAATGAGCCCGGCGACCACCAGATCCTCCGACGCGATGCGCGCGCCGGACATCAATTGCCGGGTTGCGATCACGACATCGTCGTTGGCGTGAAGACGAATAGCTGCAAGATCGGATACGGTCGAGATCGAAGGCATGATGTTTATACCGCTGACTGAACAGGGCTCTCTGCGGGGGAATGTGCGTCGTCGTCCACCGACAACGGTTCGATTTTTTTCACGATCACCAGATAGCTGAACGCGCCAAGCACACAGAAGCCGCCCGCCACGCACAGCGGAATCGTGAACGACCCGTGCGTGAGCGACACCATCAGGCCGGTGAACGTCGTGATCACGATGCCGGCGAGATTCGACGCAAAGTTCTGGATGCCGCCGATGGACGCGACGTGATCGGGCGTGGGAGCGACATCGCCGGGCAGGGACCAGATGCTCGCCCCGGCAAACGACAGGCTGCCATAAGCGATGCCGAAGAATGCCAGCATCAGATAGATATTCGGCGTGAACGCGCAGAGCGTGATGATCGACGAAAGAAGCATGCCGCCCACCATGCAGGTCTTGCGAGCCCTGGTCAGACTCCAGCCGCGGCGATACAGCGCATCGGACACATATCCGCCGAGCCAGCCGCTCGGAATCGCCATGAGCGCGGGAATCATGCCTAGCGTACCCAGCGATTTCAGCGAGAAGCCGCGCGTCTGAACAAGATAGCTAGGGAACCAGGTAATGAAAAAATAGATGACGAAGTTCAGGCAGAAGAAGCCGAGCATCATGCCCCACAGCGTCCGGTGCCTGAAGAGCGAAAGCCACGGAATCTTCTTCTTCGGCGCGGCCTGTTGCCGCGCAACGGCGTCGGCCTCGCCGGTGAGATCCCCGCGCGATGAACTTCTATAGATCAGGAACCAGCCGAGCACCCAAACGAACCCGACGGCGCCGGTGATGATGAACGACGCTTCCCAGCCGAGCGCGTTGATGATCAGTGCGACCAGCGGAATCGAAAGCGCGGAGCCCACGCGCGATCCGCTATCGAAGATACTCGTGGCGAGCGCGCGTTGCGCCGGCTTGAACCATTGGCTCACGAGTTTTGCACAGGACGGATAGGCCCCCGCTTCACCCACGCCAAGCAGCAGACGGCAGCCGAACATGGCGGTGACGCTCGTCGCCGCGGCGGTGAGCGCCGTAAAAAGCGACCACCAGCCGACCGCCAGCGGCAACGCGATTCGCGCGCCGATGCGATCGACGAACCAACCGAACGGCATTTGCATCAGCGCATAGGTCCAGAAGAATCCGCTCAGGATGAGTCCCATCTGAGCCGGGCCGATATCGAGCGCCTTCTGGATTGCCCGTGCCGCGACGGCCATATTCGCGCGATCGACGTAGTTGATCGCGATGGCGAGAAAGCAGAGAAATATCACTACCCAACGCATACTGCGCATATTCGTCTCCTATGCTTCTGAGTTGACGGTCTCCGGTTTTTCCGCTGGACCGATTGTTTTTGGATTGAGGACAGCGAGGAACTGATTCGGGTCGCCGAGGTGCGACTTAGGTGCGAACTTAGGTGCCGCCTTAAGTGCCGCCCCCAAGCGCCAGCCTCAGCCGTTTCTGCTCGACCCGGACGCCTAGTTCACTCGCGAGATCGACGACCGGCTTCAGTCGGCGCTGCTTTTTTTCCTGATGATTGCCGGCGATGTCGGCGAGACGGTGGGCGAGAAACGGGTTTTCGAAACGATCGCGCACGTCGTCGAGATATTTGCTGGCGATTTCGTACTGGCCCAGTGCCTCGAAAACCGGAAGCACTTCATCCTTCCATGTCGATTCAAGCGCTCCACGCCAGGATTCGTGGCGCATGCCATCCAGTACGGTGGTGCCGGCTTCTCCTCGCGAACCGAGCCAGAACTCCGCAAGCATCGTGTGGCCGAGATTGAGCAGGAAAAGCTTCAAACGTTCGAAATGGGCCAGATCGTCGGTGACGCTGATGCTCTCGTGCCGGCAGGGCAACACCATGCCCTCCTGACGCTCGATCGCCCACAGCGCGTAGGGCTCGGCCACCGCCCCGACGGGATCGATGGCTTCCGAGACGATCCGGTCGACCAGCGAGTTGACCCAGATGCAGTCATGCGCCAGGTAGTGAAGAAAGCCTGGCTCCATGTGCCAGCCACGCGCGACCGACATCACCAGATCGCGCAGGACATCGCCATTGCGCGAAATCAGTTCGCAGGGCAGCACGGTGATCGCCTTGCCTTCCGCGCGATAACGTTCGTGCAGCAAAGCGGCCAGCTTCGCCGCGAAGCCGCGCGGCGCGGAGCCGGCGGCCAGCATGGAGGCCGTGTCTTCGGCGAACAGCGCATAGCCGTTGTCCGCCGTGTTCGACACGATCACCTCCACCTGATCCCGGATGCGCTCGAGCAATGCGGGCCAGTCATCGTCGGCGTGGAGCGCTTGCGCGACGCTATCGCATTCGATGGTCAGGTCGACTGTCTGCTTGCGCTGCAAACCGCGGATGCGAACGGGATATCGGCCGGTTGCGCGAAGCGCCTCGATACGCGCCCGGCTTTGTGGGCTCGTGGTCGTTTGCACGACGGCGATCTTGCCCAACGCGTCGTCTGGATGACGGCGCGCCGCCTCGCACACGAACAGGTCGACATGCGCTTGCAAGAATCGGCTGGTTCCAAACTGAAGAATCGGACAGGTCGTGATTGTCATTCGGAGAGCTCGCCCTTCAGCATTCGACAATCGCTTTGACGACACCCGCGGAGGGCGCCAGCAGCTTCGAGAATTCGGTGGGAAGGGACGACAGTTGCAGACGATGGGTGTTGAGCGCCGCGTCGGGAATCTGCCCCGCGCGCATGGCGTCGAGGACGGTGTCGAAGTCTTCCAGCGTCGCATTTCTGCTGCCCAGCAGCGTCGCCTCGCGCTTATGGAACTCGGGGTCGGAGAACGATATGACGTCCTTGACGACAGAGATGAGGACGTATTTCCCGCCGTGCGCAATAAACTCGAAGCCGCGCCGCATGGCGTCCGCGTTGCCGGTTGCATCGAATACCACGTCGAAGAATTCGCCGTCCGTGAGTTCGCTCAGGCGCTCGACATCCCCCTCGCCGAGGGCAACCGACGCCGCCACTTCTAGCTTCGCGGAACAGAAGGCCAGGCGATCCGCTCGTGAATCGAGGGCGGTCACGGTGGCCCCTCGCAGCTTGGCGAAGATCATGGCCGCCATGCCGATGGGCCCGGCGCCGACAACCAGCACGCGCTGTCCGGCGCTGACGTCCGCGCGCCGTACCGCATGCGCGCCGATCGCGAGAAATTCGACCATGGCGGCCTGGTCGAGCGTCACGCCTTCCGCCTTGCGTACGAACTGGGCCGGCACGCTCAGATACTCGGTCATCGCGCCGTCCCGGTGAACGCCGAGGACCTGGATGTTCACGCAGCAATTGGTCTTGCCGTTACGGCACGCAATACATTTGCCGCACGACAGATACGGCATCACATACACGGCATCGCCGACGTTCAAGGCCGAACTGTCGTCGGCCTCTTCGACCGTGCCCGACAGCTCGTGGCCCATCACGCGGGGATACTGGAGGTAGGGCTGATTCCCCGTGAAGATGTGCATGTCGGTGCCACACACACCCACGCGCCTGACTCTGAGCAGAACCTCGCCCGCCGCGCGTTCGGGAATCGAGCGCATCTCCGAGCGGAGCGTTCCGGGGTTGTCACAAATAACTGTAAGCATGATTAAGTGGCCTTTATTGACGATTCGTCATGGATCGGACAGAGACGTTCTCTGCCTCCGCGCTGTCTTTTTCGCGGGCTCGTGAATGAGCGGGGAAAAGACTCGCTGACTACCCGAAGCCGCCGCACACTGCGCAAATCAGAGCAGCAGCCCGACGCGTTTGTTGGGCGTAGAATAGTTTTCTCAATAAGAATTGGTCAAGCCACTTTGCCGATTCGCGGGTAAATACCGAGATGCTTCGGGCGAATCCACGCGTGTTTTTAGGTGTAAACCCGTACATATATGGCGTTTCGGCGCCCATTCCGGTCAGGCCAATTTAAACCCAACCGATGCATGAAACCTCAGACCATGGAACTCAAATCGGTACAGCCGCGCCGGCTTTATCATCTGATCGGCGATCAGATTCGCGCGTATATCGCGGCGAATCATCTTTCGACGGGCGACCGTCTCCCTCCGGAACGCGACCTGGCCCAGCAGTTGAATGTCTCGAGGCCCTCCGTGCGCGAGGCGCTGATCGCGCTCGAAATTCAGGGTGTGGTCGAGATCAAAATGGGCGCCGGCGTTTTCGTGTGCTCCGCCGCACCGGTCTCCGAGGCACTACGCGACAAGATCGGCGATAGTCCAAGCGACATCATGCAGGCGCGCGCGGCAATCGAAGGTTGCGTTGCGTCGCTGGCGTGCGCGCGTCTGACCGACGAGGGCCTGTCACGTCTACAAGAACTCGTTGCGGACATG
The DNA here is from genome assembly GCF_052045835.1 of Paraburkholderia sp. 22099. Taxonomy (NCBI): domain Bacteria; kingdom Pseudomonadati; phylum Pseudomonadota; class Betaproteobacteria; order Burkholderiales; family Burkholderiaceae; genus Paraburkholderia; species Paraburkholderia sp. 22099. The sequence continues at coordinate 204,950 of NZ_JBQEPU010000005.1, forward strand.
CGGCGCTCGATCGCGGAAGGCGGTTCGCCCGTGGAGGCTGATCGGCAATTTCACATGTGTATTGCCGAGATGGCGCAGAACGCGGTGCTGACACGTGTGGTCGGCGAACTGTTCGACGAGCGTCACGCACCCATCGCGGAAAAGTTAAGACGTCAGACGGAAAACGCATCGACCTGGAATGCGGCGCTCGTCGAGCACGAAATGATCGTCGCCGCGCTGATCGCGCGCGACGCGCTGGAGGCGCAGACGGCCATGCGGTTGCATCTGAAGGCGTCTGAAGTTCGCTGGATCGGCTCGCTCAACACGGGTCATTAGCCGGCTTCATCAGATCGGCGCGACACCTGGAACCGGTACATCGAGCGACGCTTGTTAAGGCGGGCGCTCGGAGCGCGGCCGGCACGTGCAGGCGGCTGGGCGGTTGTCGATCCCCATGCGACTCGTTCGTCGTGTCTACGAACCGATCGGGTTCGTGGACCAGGAGAGCATCATGCGCAAGCTCATCGTTTCCGCTTTCATCAGTCTGGATGGCGTCATTCAATCGCCTGGCGGGCCGCGAGAAGATCCCAGCGGCGAATTCCGCCTCGGCGGCTGGATCGTTCCCTATGCGGACGAAGCCACCGGCCAACACTTGCACGACCTGCTCTCGCAGCCGTTCGACTTGCTGCTGGGGCGCCGCACCTACGACATATTCGCGTCGTATTGGCCGCGCATACCGGCCGATTCAAACAGCCGCGCCATCGCCGACCTGTTCAACAGCGTACCCAAGCACGTGGCCACGCATCGATCCGACACCCTCGACTGGCAGAACAGTCATGCGCTGGAGGGCGAGCTTGCCGACGCGATACGCGCGCTCAAAGGTCGGCACGGCGCCAATCTGCTGACGTTTGGCAGCGGCGACATGGTGCGCCAACTGCTCGCGGCCGGTTTGATGGACGAGCTTCGGCTTCTGATTTATCCCGTCATGCTGGGGCGCGGCAAGCGCCTGTTCGGCGACGACGCGGCAGCGTCCGCGTTGACTCTGGCGCACTCGGCCAGCACCCCTCACGGCGTGCTGGTCACCCGCTACCTGCGCAACGGTGCGGTGCGCACAGGAACGTTCGAAGAAGTCGATTAACGCTCCGCGCAGCGAGAGCGCGCGTCCCGGCAAGCTGCCCGGAGGCACGAATCGCAGCCGTTTCACAGGCTTTTACTGGCGCTGCGCGCTCTGGCTGTCACCACGGCCAGGCGTCGTTTTGCTCGCCAACGCACGACCGACGCCATGCGGCCCGGGGTATAGTATGTCGTTCGCGGGGTCACGCTGCGGGCTGCATCTGGGTACATCTTCAACGGCGGGTCCAACGACCCCGATAGTGCCCTTGGGGAACAGCATGAGGGGCTTGCTTCTGGCATTGGCATGCGTGTGTATGCCGTGGGTTGCCACGGCGCAGGGTGTGTTGCCGGCCCCCGTGTCCGCCGCCTCGGTCGTCGCCACGAGGGACTACCTGGAGGAAGCGAAGCGCGTTGTCGAAGCCGCGACGCAACCCGCCGCGCCCTGGAACGGGCCGCGCAAGGGACCGCGCGCCCAGGCCGGCAAATACATCGCCGTCGTCGCCGAGGATTTGCGCAACGGCGGCATCCTCGGCGTGGTCGACGGGGTGCTGGAGGCGGCCAAGGCCATCGGCTGGAGCGTGAAGATATTCGACAGCGGCGGCACCCCGAATCTGCGGCTCAAGATGCTGGCCAACGGGCTGGCAAGTCGTCCGGACGGGCTGATCATCGTCGGCGGCGACGCACGCGCCCTGCTGCCCGGGCTGCAGCCGTTCGCGGAACGGGGCATCCCGATCGTCGGCTGGCATGTCGCGGCCCAGGCCGGACCCGTACCCGGCACGCCCGTGGCGATGAACGTATCGACAGATCCGCTCGAGGTCGCGCGCGTCACCGCGCTGGCAGCCATCGCGCAGTCCGGCGGGCATGCGGGAGCCGTCGTGTTCACCGACACCAATTTCGAGGTTGCGCAAGGCAAGGCGGATGCAATGGCTGCCGTCGTGCGCGCGTGCGGCGGCTGCACGTTGCTCGAAGTGCGCGACGTGGCGATCTCGCGCAATCAGGAACTGATGCCGGGCACGACACGCGCATTGCTCGCGCACTATGGCAAGCGCTGGACGCATGCGCTGGCGATCAACGACATCTACTTCGACTACGCCGCCCCGGTGCTGACCCAGGCCGGGCTATCGAACGCCGCCATGGTCATGCTCTCGGCCGGCGACGGCAGCGAGTCCGCCTTTCTGCGCATCCGGACGGGCACGTTCCAGACCGGCACGGTGGCCGAACCGCTGAACCTGCACGGCTGGCAGTTGATCGACGAGATGAACCGGCTCCTGGCCCGGGAAGCCGTCACGGGTTACGTGTTTCCGGTGCATCTCGTGACGGCGGACAACATCGCCGCGGACGGCGGCGACCGCCTGATCTACGACCCCGCCAACGGCTATCGCGACATCTATCGCCGCATCTGGCAACGCCCGTGAAACTACCGCTCCCACAGTCGCTCACCGCGCAATTCGCGCTCGTGGTTTCGTGCCTCGCGGCCCTGGTGGTCGTGGTCGGCGCCACGACCATCTATTCGTTGACCGGTTCGGCCTACGCGATCCGCCAGTTGGCCGAGCAGCGGCTGGCGCGCCTGGAGGATGCGCAGGGCCTCGCGCAGCACACCCTGATGATCGAACGCATGGCCTTGCAGTTGTCGAGCGACGATACCGTCGACGCCGTGCGCGAGACGCATCGGCACATCCTCGACGAGTTGTCCTCCTTCGATCGTCTGATGGACCGCGTGGCCTCCGCGACCACGGGCGAGGACGTCGGTGTCGACGCGCTCGCGCTGCGCCGATCGAGCCAGCACTTCCGCAACACGGTCAACATCGAGGCGCAGGTGCGCGAGACCGCGTTGAGCGCCAGCGCCACGCCGATGTCCGCCTCGCAGCCCGGCGCGTCGTTGGCGAGCCTGGACGACGATCTGCGCCGCCAGGCCGACACCCTCGCCGTCGCGGCGCGCCGGCAGTCGGACTATTTCACGCACACGTACCGCGAAGCGGTGCAGGATCTGGCCGAGCACTCGGACCGCACGCGCAGATGGGTCATCGGCGAGGTTGCGATAAGCCTGCTGCTCGCCTGGCTGATTGCCAGCGCATTCCTCGGACGCCACGTCGTGGCGCGACTGCGCCAGGTCAGCCACTCGCTGCGGCACGGTGATGTCGACAGCGCGCAAGCCGGCGTGCCCGTGCACGGCGGCGACGAAATTGCCGACATGGCGCGCGCGGTCGAGCAGTTCCTGGAAGACCGGCGCCAGCGCAGGCAAGCCGAGGACGCGCTGAAGGAACTCAATGCCGAACTGGAGGCGCGCGTCGCGCGACGCACGGCCGAACTCAGCACCGCGCTTGCGGGCCGGACCGCCGAGATCGTCGAACGTCAGCACGCGGAAGAGGCCGCGCGAGCAAGCGAGCACTTCCTGAACAGCATCGTCGAGCACATCCCGGACACGATCTTCGTCAAGGATGCGGCGACCCTGCGCTTCGTGCGCTTCAACAAGGCGGGAGAGCAACTGCTCGGCTACCGGCGCGAGGAACTCATCGGCAAGTCCGTCCACGACCTGTTTCCGGCGCGGGAGGCCAGTTTCTTCGCGCAGAAGGATCGTGCCGTGCTCGAGTCGCGGCAGATGATCGACGTGCCGGAGGAACTGGTTCACACGCGTCACGGAACGCGCCTCGTGCATACGATGAAGATCCCGATCGTCGATGTGCACGGCGAACCGAAGTTCCTGCTCGGCATCTCGCGCGACATCACGGAGCACAAGCGCGCCGAAGAGGAACTGCGGCGCTATCGCGAGCACCTCGAGGACATGATCCGCGAACGAACGGCCGAACTGGCCGTCGCCAAGGAGCGCGCCGACGCGGCCAACCAGGCCAAGAGCGACTTTCTTGCGCACATGAGCCACGAACTGCGCACACCGTTGAACGGGATTCTCGGCTACGCGCAGATCCTCAAGCGCGACAAGAATTTCGATCAACGCCAGATCGACGGGCTCACGGTGATCCAGCGCAGCGGCGAATACCTGCTCGCGCTCATCAACGACATCCTGGATATGGCCAAGATCGACGCCGCGAGGGTGGAGCTCAACATGTCCGATATTCCGCTCGACCGGTTCATCAACTTCGTTGCCGAGACGATCCGGGTGAAGGCAACGGAAAAGGGCCTGGCCTTCGCGCTTGAAATGCCACCTGATCTTCCCGCGGGCGTACGAGTCGACGAAAAACGCTTGCGCCAGGTGCTGCTCAACCTGCTCTCGAATGCAATCCGCTTTACCGACGAGGGAAGCGTGCGTCTATGCGTCGGTTTCTCCCCGCCGGGGCGGCTGCGTTTCGAAGTGCGGGACACGGGCATCGGCATAGACCGGGAACATCTGGAGGCGATCTTCCGGGCTTTCGAGCAAGTGGGCGACGTTTCGCATCGGCATGGCGGCACGGGGCTGGGTCTCGCCATCAGCCGGCAGCTCGTGCGCTTGATGGGCGGCGAGATCCACGTCGAAAGCCGCCGCGGTGCTGGCAGCACTTTCTGGTTCGAACTGGACGTGCCGGTGGTTGCGCCCATCGCGGCTGTCGTCCCGCCCGAGTGGGCGGCAAGCGGCTACAAGGGGCCGCGCAAGACTGTGCTGGTCGTGGATGATGTGGCGGAAAACCGTGCCGTGGCCGTCGATATGCTCGGCCAGTTCGGATTCGACATGGCCGAGGCCGGCAATGGACTGGAAGCCCTGGAGAAAGCCAAAGCGCTGCGGCCGGCGCTCGTCCTGATGGATGTCGTCATGCCGGGGATGGACGGGCTGGAAGTCACGCGCCGCCTGCGCCAGATGCCGGAGTTCCGCGATCTGCCCATCGTCGCGGTTTCCGCCAGCGCATCGAGGACCGATGCGGCGGAAAGCCTGGCAGCCGGTGCGAACGCCTTTCTGCCAAAGCCGATCGGCTTCAGCGGGCTGTTGTCACAGCTCGCGGCCCTCCTGAAGATCGAGTGGTGTGACGAGGTTCCGAATACGCGGGCCATTGCATCGGGACGAACGACAGTACCTGCCGCCGACTCCGCCGCCGAGGCGTTGATCGTGCCACCGCCCGAGGAGGTCGAAGCGCTGCACTACCTGGCGCGACTCGGCGACATGCGTGCCATCGCGCAACACGCCGCGCACCTGATTGAACTCGACGAGCGCTATCGCCCTTTCGCCGATCACCTTTGCCAGTTGGCGAAGAACTACCAGTCCAAGGCGATCCTTCGTTTCATCGAGCAATATAGAGCCGCCGTTGGGACGTCTGAGTGAGAATCGTGGAGCGTGCTTGATGGGCCGTGAGGTAATGACGGGCATCGTCTCGCCTGTAGACCGTCATGCTGTGCTTTCAACGCGGTAACGCAACGTGGATATGGAAGCGTCTCATGCGCCTTGAAGGCGGCTCGAATTTCAGGCGCCAATGAAAAAGCCGCAACGCCTTTCGGCGTGCGGCTTTGATCTTTGGTCGGGGCGAGAGGATTTGAACCTCCGACCACCTGCACCCCATGCAGGTACGCTACCAGGCTGCGCTACGCCCCGAACAGCAAGAAATTATAACAGACACTTTATTCGATTAGAACCGCCGCACACCAACAAAGCGACCTAGCGACCCAACAGGTCGATCACCTGCAGCAATTCCTTGCGCAACTGCTCGACATCAACCGTGGGGGTGGCTGTTGCCGCTGCCGGCATCGCGACGCCCTCGCCTTCTCCGACCATCTCCGCCGACGCAGCGTGTGCCCCACCACCATGTGAGTCGAGCCGGTTGCGCGCACCGTTGATCGTGAAGCCCTGCTCGTACAACAACTCACGAATCCGCCGGATCAACAGCACCTCATGATGCTGATAGTACCGGCGATTGCCGCGCCGCTTGACCGGCCTCAACTGCGTGAACTCCTGCTCCCAATAGCGCAGCACATGCGGTTTCACGCCGCACAGTTCGCTAACTTCACCGATGGTGAAGTAGCGCTTCGCCGGAATCGGAGGCAAGACGACTTTTTCGATCGTCGCTGTCATCGTCAGTTAGCCGTCGTGGTGGGTTGCGCAGGAACGCGCCAGTCGATCAGCGCGTGAAGCTCGCTTCAGCGCCGTTCTCGACCAGTGCCTTCAGCTTTTGACTTGCATGAAACGTCACAACGCGGCGCGCGGCGATTGGAATCGCCTCGCCGGTCTTCGGGTTTCTGCCGGGACGCTGGGGTTTGTCGCGCAACTGAAAGTTGCCGAACCCGGACAGCTTCACGCTGTCGCCACTCTCCAGCGCGTCGCGAATCACTTCGAAGAACGCCTCGACCATGTCTTTCGCTTCCCGCTTGTTGAGCCCGACATTGTCGAACAGCAACTCGGCAAGTTCCGCCTTGGTGAGCGTGGGCGTTTCGGTGGAAACGGCCGCGGGTGATGTCGGAATATCGCGAATCATGGCGCTGCGTTGCGCCGTAAGAAGGGCTTCGAAATCACTCGAGTTCATTTCATTCATATCTATCAAATGGCGCGCCAAGCAGAAACAGAAGTTGCGGAAAAATGCCGTGCAAATATTAAATGCGGGTTATCCACGCAACCTTGCGCCAAATGCTCGAGCCAGACGTTCCACCAGAGTTTGAATGGCCAGATCGACCGTTTCATCCTGAAGGGTTCCGCCAGTATCTTGCAAGGTCACACGGAACGCAAGGCTTTTCTCGTGCGCGGCCAGACCACCGGAAGTGTTTGATTTTGGACGGAATTCGTCGAAAATTGCAACCCTCTGAACGGTCTTGCAGGCCTCTTCCGATTGCGCTTTCCCAAGCTCGTCCAGCAGCGCCTGAACCTCGATTTTCTGGTCGACGACCACCGCGATATCGCGACGCACCGGTGGGAATTTAGACACTTCCACCGGCGTGGGCAATACCCGCTGCATTAATGCGTCCGCTTCGATTTCAAACAGAATCGGCGCATGCGGCAATTCATATTTCTGCATCCAGCGCGGATGCAATTCACCAATCCAGCCGACTGCGCGTCCATTCAGTTCGATACGCGCGCAGCGGCCCGGATGCAATGCCGGATGCTCCGCTTTCACGAAGCGCGCCACTGCTGGCGCGAGCACCGCTTCGAGATCAGCCTTCACATCGAAGTAATCGACCGTGCGCGTGGACGCGCCCCACTGCTCCTCGAGCGCGGCGCCGTATGCGAGCGCGCCGATCATTTTCGGCTGCGCGAAACCTTCGACCGTCAATTCGCCCGCTTTGATCGACGGATCATGCAGGAACACGCGGCCGGCTTCGAACACGCGCACGCGGTCGGCCGCGCGGCGGTTCAGGTTGGTCCGCAGCACGTGGATCAGGCTGCCGAACAGCGTGGTGCGCATGACCGACAACTGGCTTGCAATCGGATTCAGCAGACGAACCGGTTTGTCGTTGCCGGCGAAGTCCTGCTCCCACTCGGCGTCCACGAAACTGAAGTTGATCGTTTCCGCGTAATCGCGCGCGGCGAGCGCGTGACGGAGCACGTGGATCGAGCGCTGCGTTTCATGGGTCGCGCGCATTTCGCTGGTGGCGACCGGCGGACGCGCCGGGATCTTTTCGAAGCCGTAGATACGCGCGACTTCTTCGATCAGATCTTCTTCGATTTCAATGTCGAAGCGATACGACGGCGGCATCACCGAGAACGTATCGCCCTCGCGTTCGAACGTGAGGCCGAGGCGCGTGAAAATCCGCGCGATTTCGTCCGCGTCGATCTTGATGCCGATGATGCGATTCGCGCGCGAGACGCGCATCTTCACAGGCTCGCGCTGGGGCACATTGACGATCTGATCGTCGACCGGGCCGGCTTGCCCGCCGCAGATATCGAGGATCAGTTGCGTGATGCGCTCGATGTGCTCGACCGTGGTCGCGTAATCGACGCCGCGCTCGAAGCGGTGGCCCGCGTCGGTGGAAAAGTTGTACTTGCGCGAGCGGCCGCGAATGCTGTCCGGCCACCAGAACGCGGCTTCCAGATAGATGTTGGTCGTGTCGAGCGTGACGGCGGTGCTGTCGCCGCCCATGATGCCGGCGAGACTCTCGATATGCTGTTCGTCGGCAATCACGCCGACGCTTTCGTCGAGTTCGACCGTGTTGCCGTTCAAGAGCTTGAGCGTTTCGCCCTTGCGGCCCCAACGCACGTCCATGCCGCCGTGGATTTTGTCGAGGTCGAACACGTGCGACGGACGGCCGAGTTCGAGCATCACATAGTTCGAGATGTCGACGAGCGCGGAGATGCTGCGCTGGCCTGAACGTTCGAGGCGCTCGACCATCCAGTGCGGCGACTTCGCGCGTGCGTTCACGCCACGGATCACGCGGCCCGAGAAGCGGCCGCACAGATCAGGCGCCGAAATTTTCACAGGCAGCGTTTCGTTGAGCTGGACAGGCGCCGGCTTGATCTCGAGCGGGCGCAACGGCGCACCGGTAATCGCCGAGGTCTCGCGCGCCACGCCAAACACCGACAGACAGTCGGCCTTGTTCGGCGTCAGCTTGATTTCGAAGACCGTGTCGTCGAGATTGAGCGTCTCGCGGATGTCCTGGCCGATCGGCGTATCTTCCGGCAGGATCATCAGGCCGCTATGGTCTTCCGAGAGCTTCAGTTCGCGTGCGGAGCACAGCATGCCCTGGCTTTCCACGCCGCGCAGTTTCGAGAGCTTGATCGCGAACGGCGCGCCGCCCGCTTCGGCTGGCGGCAATTGCGCGCCCACCAGCGCGACCGGCACCTTGATGCCCGGCGCGACATTCGGCGCGCCACATACGATGTTCAGCGTTTCGCCGGTGCCGGCATTGACCTGACACACGTTGAGCTTATCCGCGTCCGGGTGCTTGACGACTTCCAGCACCTGGCCCACGACGATCTTCGAGGTCGGCGGCGCGGCCGGCCGCAGGTCTTCGACTTCGAGACCCGCCATCGTCAACGCGTGCGACAGTTCATCGGTCGTGAGTTGCGGATCGACAAAAGTTCTCAGCCAGGATTCCGGGAATTGCATGGTTCTGTGTACGTTCTGATCAGGTTAGGTCCACGTCCGGCGGTGCGCTTGATCGAGTGATTCATCCACACTGCCGGGGACGCTGGCGGCATGCACTGTGTGCGGTGCCGCGCTCTATGCTTGTCGCGTTCGTACGCGCCGGTTCACGCAAATTGGCGCAGGAAACGCAGATCGTTCTCGAAGAACAGACGCAGATCCTGCACGCCGTAACGCAACATCGTGAGCCGTTCGAGCCCGCTGCCGAAAGCAAATCCGATGTAGCGCTCGGGGTCCAGACCCATGTTGCGGATCACCGTGGGGTGAACCTGGCCTGAGCCCGAAATCTCGAGCCACTTGCCGGCATTCTTGCCCGTTTCGAACAGCATATCGATTTCGGCCGACGGTTCCGTGAACGGAAAATACGACGGACGGAAGCGCACGAGAATATCGTCGCGCTCGAAGAATTTTTTCAGGAAGTCGGTATAGACGCCCTTCAGGTCCGCGAAACTGATGTTCTCGTCGATCCACAGACCTTCGACCTGGTTGAACATCGGCGAATGCGTTGCATCGCTATCCACGCGATATGTACGGCCCGGCACGATCACCTTGATCGGTGGCGTGTTGGTGCGCGCGTAGCGCACCTGCATCGGGCTCGTATGCGTGCGCAGCAGCAGTTGGCGGCCGTCGGCATCCTTGCCGTCGACGTAGAAAGTGTCCTGCATGGAACGCGCCGGATGGTTTTCCGGGCTGTTCAGCGAGGTGAAGTTGTACCAGTCGGTTTCGATTTCGGGGCCATCGGCCACGTCGAATCCGATCGTACGAAAAATCTGTTCGACGCGCTCCCATGTGCGCATCACCGGGTGCAGGCTGCCGGCTCCGGTGCCGCGACCGGGCAGCGTGACGTCAATGGCTTCAGCGGCGAGACGCTGATTCAGCAACGCGTCGGCCAGCGCCTGACGGCGCGCCGTCAACGCGGCTTCCACTTGTTGCTTGACGAGGTTGATCCGTGCGCCTTCAGCCTTGCGCGTTTCAGGATCGAGTTTGCCAAGGCCCTTCAACAATTCGGTCAGCGCACCCGATTTACCGAGAAAGCGGGCTTTCTCGTTCTCGAGGGTGGTGACGTCGGAGGCTTCTGCGAAGGCTTTTTGCGCGTCGGCGACAATCTGGTCCAGATCCATTGATCCCATCATTTCAACGTCAGTGTTCAATCGATGCAAAACTGGTTCTACCAACAAAAACGGGGCTCGGTGAGGAGCCCCGTTTTTGCTGCAGCGTCACCGAGACTACCGGATGTTCGCTGCAACGAACCACGCAGTGTTAATTGCCCAAAGCGCAATCAGGCTGCAACGGCGGCTTTCACCTGCTGAACGATCGCAGCAAAAGCAGCCTTGTCGAACACAGCCATGTCGGCCAGCACCTTGCGGTCGAGTTCGATCGAAGCCTTCTTCAGGCCGTTGATGAACACGCTGTACGTCATGTCGTGCTGACGCACCGCCGCATTGATACGCGTGATCCACAATGCACGGAACACACGCTTCTTGTTGCGGCGATCGCGGTAGGCGTACTGGCCTGCGCGCATGACCGCCTGCTTGGCGATGCGATAGACGTTATTGCGACGGCCGCGGTAACCCTTGGCCAGCTTGATGATCTTCTTGTGACGGGCCCGTGCGGTAACCCCACGTTTTACTCGAGGCATGTTTCGCTCCTATGAGTTTCGGTTAAGGGTTAAGCGAACGGCAGCATTGCGCGCACGGAGTTCAGATCGGAATCATGAACTGCCGTCGAACCACGCAGATGGCGTTTGTTCTTGGTGGTCTTCTTGGTAAGAATGTGGCGCTTGAAGGCTTGACCGCGCTTGACGGTACCGCCCGGACGCACCACGAAGCGCTTCGCAGCACTCTTCTTGGTCTTCATCTTCGGCATGACAACTCCATTATTAGATGGATATGGGTGTGCGGTCGGCCAGATGGCCATAACCCGCCCTTCGAAACCCATTCCACTTGGTATGCAGACCACCGATACTGCCGGCAGCCGCTTTTCAGGAAGCGGCGCGCATTTGCATAGGCGCCGTTCCGAAACTGCTGATGCCGCGCCGGACACCCGGCACAGCCTTCAATTCAACCGTTGACAACCGGAGCGCACACCACATGGCGCGCCGCCACTCCAGCCGCTTACTTCTTTTTCTTTGGAGCGAGCACCATGATCATCTGGCGCCCTTCCATTTTCGGCATTTGCTCGACCTGACCCACTTCGTCGAGGTCCGTGCGCAAGCGCTCGAGCATGCGCATACCGATTTCCTGGTGAGCCATTTCGCGGCCACGGAAACGCAACGTGATTTTCGTCTTGTCGCCGTCTTCGAGGAAGCGGATGAGGTTGCGCAGTTTGACGTTGTAGTCACCGTCGTCGGTACCCGGGCGGAACTTGACTTCCTTGACCTGGATGACCTTCTGCTTGAGCTTGGCCTCGTGTTGCTTCTTCGCTTCCTGGTACTTGAACTTGCCGTAGTCCATCAAGCGGCAAACCGGCGGAACCGCTTGCGGCGCGATTTCGACCAGATCCACGTCTTGCTGTTCCGACATGCGGAACGCATCAGCGAGTTTCACGATGCCGAGCGGTTCGTTCTCGACTCCGACCAGACGCACCTCGGGTGCCGTAATTTCACCGTTGATGCGGTGCGCAGACTTATCAGTAGCGATGTTACGTTTCCTCTAAAAATTAAAAAAACGAGCCGGGCTGCCAAGTGGCTCAGTTGAACGACTGCACGTCCTGACGCAGACGCTCAATGAAGGTATCGAGAGGCATGACGCCGAGATCGACACCACCACGGGCACGCACGGCTACCGTTTGGGCTTCACGCTCTTTGTCGCCGACCACAAGCAGGTACGGCACCTTTTCCAGCGTGTGCTCGCGTATTTTATAGCTAATCTTCTCGTTGCGCAAATCGGCCTCTACTCTAACCCCTTGTTTTTGCAACGATTGGGCTAGCGACTGTGCGTATTCGGCCTGACTTTCCGCAATGTTCATCACGACGACCTGCATCGGCGCGAGCCAGACAGGCATTGCACCGGCATGGTGCTCGATCAGAATGCCGAGGAAACGCTCCATTGATCCGACGATTGCCCGGTGCAGCATGATCGGCCGGCGGCGGCCATTGTCCTCGGCGACGTATTCCGCGCCCAGACGTTCCGGCAACACCATATCCAGTTGCAGCGTGCCGCATTGCCACGAGCGGCCGAGCGCGTCCTTGATGTGATATTCGACCTTCGGCCCGTAGAACGCGCCCTCGCCGGCCAATTCTTCCCACGTCACGCCGCATGCCGTCAACGCCTCGCGCAGACCCTGCTCCGCGCGGTCCCACGTCTCGTCCGTGCCGGCGCGCGCATCCGGGCGCAGAGACAGCTTGATCTCGACATTGTCGAAACCGAAGTCCTTATAGACGCTCATCGCCAGCGTGTTGAACGCGATCGACTCGCTGATGAACTGGTCTTCGGTACAGAAAATATGAGCGTCGTCCTGCACAAAACCGCGCACGCGCATCAGGCCGTGCAGCGCGCCCGACGACTCATTGCGGTGGCACGAGCCGAATTCCGCGTAACGCAACGGCAGGTCGCGATACGAACGCAAGCCATGATTGAACACCTGCACGTGACCCGGACAGTTCATCGGCTTGATCGCATAGTCGCGCTTTTCCGATTCCGTCGTGAACATGTTTTCACGGTAGTTCTGCCAGTGGCCCGACGCTTCCCACAGCGAGCGGTCCATGATCATCGGCGTCTTGATTTCGAGGTAGCCGGCATCGTTCACGCGGCGGCGCATGTACTGCTCGACCTGCTGCCACAGCGTCCAGCCACGCGGATGCCAGAACACCATGCCCGGCGACTCGTCCTGCATGTGAAACAGATCGAGTTGCTTGCCGAGCTTGCGGTGGTCGCGCTTCTCCGCTTCCTCGAGCATGTGCAGATACGCGTCCTGGTCTTCCTTCTTCGTCCAGGCCGTACCGTAGATGCGCTGCAATTGCTCGTTCTTTGAATCGCCGCGCCAGTACGCGCCGGCCACCTTCATCAGCTTGAAGACTTTCAGCTTGCCGGTGGAGGGCACGTGCGGGCCGCGACACAAGTCGGTGAAGCCGCCATGCGAGTACAGCTTGATTTCGTCGCTGGCGGGAATCGATTCGATGATCTCGGCCTTGTACTTTTCGCCGATGCTCTTGAAGTAGTCCACGGCTTCGCCGCGCGACACCACGCGGCGCGAGACCGGCTCGTCTTTCTTCGCCAGTTCCTGCATGCGCTTTTCGATCTTTTCGAGGTCTTCCGGCGTGAAGGGACGGCTGTACGCGAAGTCGTAATAGAAGCCGTTGTCGATTACCGGGCCGATCGTGACTTGCGCTTCCGGATACAGATCCTTCACCGCGTACGCGAGCAAATGCGCCGTGGAGTGACGAATGATGTCGAGACCGTCTGCGTCTTTTTCCGTGACGATGGCAAGCGCCACATCGTGATCGATCAGCGTGGACGTATCGACGAGCTCGCCGTCGATCTTGCCGCCGAGCGCGGCTTTCGCGAGGCCGGGGCCGATCGAGGCCGCCACTTCGGCGACGGTCACCGGATGCTCGTACTGTCGAACAGAACCGTCAGGCAGACGTATCGAAACCATTTTGTTCTCCGTTGCCGACCGGCGGCGGCACATGCAATCAGGTCAAAAAGCCAAAAAAAATGCGGCCCCACTTTCGAGGGGCCGCATTCACATTTCCTGCAAACTACAGTGGCGAAAGTGGTCCTCGACTAGCGTCGCTCCGAAGTGGTTTCGGTCAACGTTCGCGGTGCCATAACCGTATTTGCCTTTTGCGCCAGGGCGCTTGCTGCAGTTTGCGAAACCCCGGCGCAAGCCGGAATTTCTCTTTCGTTGGTAGGCTCGATTGGACTCGAACCAACGACCCCCACCATGTCAAGGTGGTGCTCTAACCAGCTGAGCTACGAGCCTGAAGAAACGAGATTATATGGAGCACCACACTGCTTGGCAAGTACTTTTATGCACCGACTTTAAATTTCCAACGACCGCCTAAACAGCCAGCGAACGGCTGCCCCGGCGATGTGAGCCGCGGCACCTGTCCGTCAATTTTTGCGTGAGGCGCGCACCACGCCTGTCACCTCGCCGAGCAGCGTGCATGCGCGTTGAATCTGCGCGGCGCTCGACACCTCGACGGTGAATTGCATGAACGCGGCGTTCCTGCGGGTCTGCGTTTTCACGCCGATCACGTTCATCTTCTCGCGCGCGAACACTTCGGAGATATCGCGCAACAGGCCTTGCCGATCCGTTGCCTCGATCGTGAGGTCGACAGGATAGACGGACTGCCCGCGCCCGCTCATCACGTCCGCCGACCACGCCGTTTGCAACACACGCTCCGGCGCGCGCTCGGCCATGCGCAGGAAGGTCGGACAATCGCTGCGATGTATCGACATGCCCTTGCCGCGCGTCACGAAACCGCTGATATCGTCGGGCGGCGCGGGCCGGCAGCAGCGCGCAAGCTGCGTGAGCAACGCATCCACGCCGACCACCAGCACGCCCGTGGACGCGCCGCGCGCAACGCTCGCACCGCTGCTGCGCTTTTCGAACTGCTCGGGCGCCTCGACAACGGGCTCGGGCGGCGGCGCGTCGTGGAGCGCCTGCTCGACGAGCCGCAAACTGAACTCCTCCTTGCCGACCACCGAGAACAGATCGTCCGTCGTCTTGAAGCCGAGCTTGGCGGCAAGCTGATCGAGATTGACCGACGTCTTGCCCTCGCGCTGCAAGGTCTTTTCGACCATGGCGCGACCGCTCGCGATGTGCTCCTGGACCTCGACCGCGTTGAACCACGCGCGCACCTTCTGCCGCGCGCGCGGACTGTGCAGATAGCCAAGCTGCGGGTTGAGCCAGTCACGCGACGGACCGCCCTCCTTCACCGCGACGATCTCCACCGTCTGACCGTTCTGCAACGGCGTGTTGAGCGGCACCATCGCGCCGTCCACGCGCGCGCCGCGGCAGCGATGCCCCAGTTCGCTATGCAGGTGATACGCGAAATCGATGGGTGTGGCGCCGTGCGGCAACGGGATCACGCGCGCTTGCGGCGTGAGCACGTAGATGTGGTCGTCGTCGAGCGTGGCCTGGCGCAGTTGCTCCCACGGCTGCGCGGCGCGCTTCTCACCGTGCTCGCCCTCGGCGACATCGTCTTTCCAGGCGAGCAGTTGACGCAGCCACGCGATCTTCTCGTCGTACTTCTCGTTGGCGGCGAACTGACCGCCGTACCCGCGCGTGCCCGCTTCCTTATAGCGCCAGTGCGCGGCCACGCCGTACTCGGCGAACTGATGCATTTCGTGCGTGCGGATCTGCACTTCGAACGCGCGGCCGTCGTCGCCGATCACGACCGTATGCAGCGACTTGTAGCCGTTAGGCTTCGGCCGCGAAATGTAGTCGTCGAACTCTTTCGGCACCGGTTGCCACAGGTTGTGCACGATGCCGAGCACGGTATAGCAATCCTTGATGTCCGGCACGATCACGCGAAACGCCCGCACGTCGTACAGTTCGGCGAAGTCCAGTTCCTTGCCGCGCATCTTGCGCCAGATGCTGTAGATATGCTTCGGCCGGCCGCTGACTTCGGCGCGAATGTGCGCCGCGGCCAGTTCCTGCTGCAGCCGTTCGATGGCCTGCGCCACGTAGCTCTCGCGCTCCACGCGCTTTTCGTCGAGCAGCCGCGCGATGCGCTTATAGGTCTCGGGCTCTTCGAAGCGGAACGCGAGATCCTCGAGCTCCCACTTCAGTTGCCAGATGCCGAGACGGTTGGCGAGCGGCGCGTAGATATCGAGCGTCTCGCGGGCCACGTCCGGCGACGGCGAGAGTTTCGCCGCCGCGTAATAACGCAGCGATTGCAAGCGCGAAGCGAGCCGGATCAGCACCACGCGAATGTCTTGCGCGAACGCGAGCAGCATCTTGCGCAGCGCCTCGACCTGCGCACGGCGCGCGGCCTGCGCATCGCGCCCGGCTTCGGGCATCGTATTCTGCGAGGCGCGCAAGCTGACCGAGCCGAGGCGCAGCAACTTGCGCACGTTGCCGACCAGTTGCGCGACCTCGTCGCCGAACTTCTCGGCGATCATGCGCTCCGGGTCTTGCAGGTGCGGCGTCAACGCAAACAACGCCGCGGCCAGCACCGCCGGCGGGTCGACGTTGAGCGTGAGCATGATCGACGCCGTACCCGCCGCGTGATCCGCCAGCAACTCGCCCGAGGAGAAGCGCACCCCGCCCGCATGCTCGCGCACGAACGCCACCGCTTCGTCGAAAGAAGGAAGGGGTGTCGGCGTGCTCGTAACGATTTCGATAGTCATGGTGCGGCGGCCCACCGGGCCAGACGGATCAACGGAATTTCAACAACGACAACTGGGCCGGCCTTAGCTGCGCTGAGCCGCGACCACCACGATTTCGACGAGGCACTTCGGGTTCGCGAGCGTGGCCTCGACGGTTGCGCGCGGCGGCGTGGCGCCTTGTGCGACCCACTCGTCCCACACGGCGTTCATGCCGGCGAAATGCACCATGTCCGAGATGTAGATCTGCACCGACAGCAAATGCGACTTGTCGCTGTTCGCCTCAGCCAGAAGACGGTCGATGTGGCCAAGCACCTCGCGCGTCTGGCCCGTGATGTCCTGATCCGTGTCTTCGGCGATCTGGCCGGCCAGGTATACCGTGCCGTTATGTACGGCGATTTCCGAAAGGCGCTTGCCGACGTGATGACGAATGACTGCCATGAAGAATCCCGAGGTTCGTTGAAAATTGATCGAAGATGCGTTCCGCGTTGCGGCCGATGAACGAAGCCGCGATGAGCGCCGCGCGGAACTGCATATTATGACGCGTCGGCGGGCGGGCCGATAAAGAACCGCCTGGCAATCTCGATCTGATCGGCCGACAGAAACGCCGGCGCATGCCCGACCCCGGGAATCTCCACGCTCGATACGGCGCGCCCGACCTCGACCATCTTCGCGACGGTTTCGCGCGACAGCAAATCGGACTGCTCGCCGCGCGCCACCAGCACCGGCCCCTGGAACGCGGCCAGCGAATGCCATAGCGCGGCTTCGCCCAGCTTCGTTGCTTCCTCGGTGGTCGCGGCAAACGGCTGCGCAATGCGCGGGTCGTAGCGGAATTGCCAGCCGCCGTTCTGCTCGTGCAGCAGCGGGGTATTGATTTCGCGCCACTCGTCCGGCGTGAGCGGGCCGAACGTTTGCGCGAGCAAACCCGCGTAGTCGATGCCTTGCTGCAACGTTTCGAAGCGCACCGGCTTGCCGAGGTAGTCGCCGATGCGCTGCACCGCCACCGGCTCCAGATGCGGACCCACGTCGTTGAGCAACAGCTTGCGGATCGGCGTGTCGGCCAAGCCGGCCAGCGCGAGCCCGATCAGGCCGCCCATCGACGTGCCGAACCAGTCGACCGTTTCGACGTTCAGGCGCGCGATCAGCGTGACCATGTCGGCGACGTATTGCGGCACGCCATAGAAGTTGGGGTTGGCAAGCCACGACGACAAGCCCCGCCCCACCACATCGGGACAGACGACGCGATACGTACCGGCGAACTGCGCCGCGACGCGGTCGAAGTCGCGCCCCGAGCGCGTCAATCCATGCACACAGAGCAGCACGCGCGGATTGGCCGGGTCGCCCCATTCGGTGTAGGCAATGCGGTGCAAGCCACCAGGACTCGCGCACTGCACATAACGTTGACGCGGCGCGAGCGGCGCAGCGGCGGAAGCGGGCGTTGCGGTCATTGGAGTTCCTTGCAAAAGCGCTGCGGATCTGGCGTGGGCAAAGCGGGAATCAATCGGCGTCCAATCTGCGAACGATTGTAAACCGCTTTGCCGCGCCGCACGGATCGGCCACACGGCATAGGACTGGCCGAGACTCGCCAGGAACAATCCGATTGCGCCAAGACAAAGCGGGCGAGACTCACGCCTCGCCCGCCTGCTTTTGCCGCGCCACCGCCGCGCGCCGGCCACGTCGACCGGCGGCGCAGCGACAAGCCGTTCAACTCACCGCGCTCACATCGAGCGGCGCGCCCGTCTTCGCCTTGATTTCCTCGATGGTGACACCCGGCGCCAGTTCGGTCAGCTTCAGACCGTCTTCCGTCACCTCGATCACGCCGAGGTCGGTGATGATCTGATCGACCACGCCCACGCCCGTCAGCGGCAGCGTGCATTCCTCGAGGATCTTATGCTGGTCGCCCTTCGCGACGTGCTCCATCAGCACGACCACGCGCTTCACGCCCGCGACCAGATCCATTGCGCCGCCCATGCCCTTGATCATCTTGCCGGGGATCATCCAGTTGGCCAGATCGCCCTTCTTGCTGATCTGCATCGCGCCGAGAATCGCCAGGTTGATGTGGCCGCCGCGAATCATCGCGAACGAATCCGCCGACGAGAAAATCGACGAACCCGGCAGCGTGGTCACCGTCTGCTTGCCGGCGTTGATCAGGTCGGCGTCCACTTCTTCCTCGGTCGGCGAGGGGCCGATGCCGAGCAAGCCGTTCTCCGACTGCAGCCACACTTCCATGCCGGCCGGCACGTGGTTCGCCACCAGCGTCGGCAAGCCGATGCCGAGGTTCACGTAAAAACCGTCCTGCAATTCCTTCGCCGCGCGCGCGGCCATTTGGTCACGAGTCCATGCCATGATCAGTCTCCTTTCGCGCGGACGACGCGTTGTTCGATGCGTTTTTCCGGATGCGCATTCAGCACGATGCGCTGCACGAAGATGCCCGGCGTATGAATCGCGTCCGGATCGAGTTCGCCCACCTCGACGATTTCCTCGACTTCCGCGACGGTGATCTTGCCGGCCATCGCGCACATCGGATTGAAGTTGCGCGCGGTGCGGCGGTAGATCAGGTTGCCCGACTTGTCGGCCTTCCACGCCTTGACGAGCGCGACGTCGGCTGTGAGCGAATGTTCGAGCACGTAGTGGTTTTCGCCGAACTGGCGGGTTTCCTTGCCCTCGGCGATCAGCGTGCCGAAGCCGGTGTTCGTGAAGAATGCCGGAATGCCCGAGCCGCCGGCGCGCAGCTTCTCGGCGAGCGTGCCTTGCGGGGTGAATTCGAGCTCGAGCTCGCCGGCCAGATACTGCCGCTCGAACTCCTTGTTCTCGCCGACATACGAGGAAATCATCTTTTTGATCTGGCGCGTTTCGAGCAGCAGGCCCAGGCCGAAACCGTCCACGCCCGCGTTGTTGCTGATGCACGTGATGCCCTTCACGCCCGAATCGCGCAGCGCCGCGATCAGCGCCTCGGGAATGCCGCACAATCCGAAGCCGCCGACGGCGAACGTCTGCCCGTCCTTGACGATGTCTTTCAGCGCCTCGGCGGCGCCTGGATAGACCTTGTTCATCAGTATGTCCCTTCCTTTATGGAAATCCGAAACCGGATCAATGCGCTCGGCATGACGTTTTGGGGCAAAACCCACACGTCATTCTAGTCATCCGCGGCGGACCGTGCGTTCAGCCCGGAGGTGCCTCGCGCCCATGCCTGCCGCGGATCGCTTCGCCGCGTTGTGATGTGCCCGAAAGGGTACGCTGCGCGCGCCATGCGGCACAATACGCAAAAATACATAAGTACTTGCCGCCAACCCATGCCCGCACTGGATTACCAAACCGCCTTTCACCTCGCCCCGATCGGGCTCGTGCTGTCACGCGAACGGATTATCGAAGACTGCAATGACGAACTCGCGTCGATTTTCGGCTGCCCGCGCGAGGCGCTGCTCGGCCAGTCGTTCCAGGTGCTGTATCCGTCGGCGGACGAATTCGAGCGGATCGGCGCGCGGATTCCGCCGATCATGACCGCGCAAGGCAGTTACGCGGACGACCGCATCATGAAGCGGGCCAACGGCGAACTGTTCTGGTGCCACGTGACGGGCCGCGCGCAGCGGCGCGCCGATCCGCATGCGGCGGGCGTCTGGACCTTCGAGGACTTGAGCGCGACGCGGCGCGTGGCGGTCGAACTGACGCCGCGCGAACGCGAAATCGCCGCGCAACTGGTGACGGGGAAAACCAGCAAGCAGATTGGCCGGGTGCTGGATATCAGCCCGCGCACGGTCGACGTCTACCGGGCGCGGCTGATGCGCAAATACGATACGGGCAACGCCACCGAGCTATTGCAGAGACTGCTCGGGCATTGATTGAAAAGGCGGGCGCGAAGCCTCGCGCTCAAGCCGCGTTGACCAGCGCGGCGCGCTCGATCGTGGCGCGCAGCAGATCAGGAACCGGCACCGACTTTCCGGCCGCGTAATCGATCCACACGCAGCGCGCGGCGCCGCGCGCGTACACGGTGTTCGGGTCGTCGGCGCGCACGAGTTCGAAGCCGGTATCGAAACTGCTGCGCCCCGGCGTGGCCACGGTCATCCGGCCGATCACCTCGCCGGGATAGTGCAGTTGCTTGAGAAATTCCATCGACGCGTTGACGATCACCGGCCCCTGCCCGTCGGCGTTGCTGCCGGCAAGACCCAGTTGCTCGAACCAGGAAATGCGCACCTGCTCCATGTAGCGGAAATAGACCGTGTTGTTCACGTGGCCGAATGCGTCCATGTCACCCCAACGGATCGGCATCGACATCTCGAAGACTGCGTGGAAATCGCTCATCGTACTTCTTTGAAGGATTGAAACCAGGTTGAAGCCGGCGCACCGACCGGCGTGAAGCGCGCTCAGGCGAGCCCGAAGCCGTCGTCGGCGGCGATCACCGAGCCGTTGATGAACTGTGACTCGTCGGCCGCGAGCAGCAGCAGCAGACCGTCGAGATCGTCCGGCTTGCCGACGCGATGACGCGGCAGCATCGACACCAGCTTCTGCCCCTGCTCGGTCGACCAGTGATGGTGATTGATCTCGGTGTCGATATAGCCGGGGCAAATCGCGTTCACGTTGATGCCGTGCTTGCCCCACTCCAGCGCCATCGCTTTCGTCATATGGACGACGGCCGCCTTGCTCATCGAATACAGGCCGATTTGCGGCAGCACGCGCAGGCCCGCCATCGACGCGATATTGATGATCCGGTACGACGGTTTCTGCGCGCTGTTGCCGCGCATGATCATGCGCTTGGCGACTTCCTGGGCGACGAAAAACGCGCCGCGCGTGTTCGTGTCGAACACGTATTCGAAGTCGGCGGGCGTGACTTCGGAGAGCTTCTGCGTGGTCGAGACGCCCGAGTTGTTCACGAGGATGTCGATCGTGCCCGCCTCGGTTTCCGCATGGGCCACCGCCGACTTGATGCTCTGATAATCGGTCACGTCGAGCGAAACGACGTGCGCCGCGCCGCCGGACGCCTCGATCTCGGCGCGCAATTCCTTCAGACGCTCGGTACGCCGGCTCGCCAGCACGACCTTCGCGCCCGCTTGCGACAACACCTGAGCGAAGCGCTTTCCCAACCCGCTCGAGGCGCCGGTGATCAGCGCGACCTTGCCTTCCAGATTGATCGAACGGCCCATTGTCGTTCCTTGTTCGGTTGTGGTTGCAGATACGATTGACAGGTGCGGTAGGACCATCGCTGCGGGTCGATACCGTATCCCATTAATAGAACGATCGTGCTAATGTCGGCTCGTCAGGTTGCAGTGGTTCAGGTCATCACCCACAATACGAACCCGAAAAAAGCATTCTAACGGTAAGAGGAGCATCAATGACCCCCGCAAGTCTCATTGAGCAGTACGGCCCGCGCGAGTCGATGGAATACGACGTCGTGATCGTCGGCGGCGGCCCGGCCGGCCTGTCGGCGGCGATCCGCCTGAAGCAGCTGGCGGCTGCGAAAGGCGTCGAGCTTGGCGTGTGCGTGCTGGAAAAAGGCTCGGAGATCGGGGCGCATATCCTCTCGGGCGCGGTGATGGACCCGCGCGCGATCACCGAACTGATTCCCGACTGGAAGGAACAAGGCGCGCCGCTCACGGTGGACGTGACCGAGGACCGCTTCCTGTTCCTCACCGAAACCGGCTCGAAGAGCGTGCCGGCCTGGGCGCTGCCGGATAACTTCAGGAACCACGGCAACTACGTGATCAGCCTCGCGAACGTCACGCGCTGGCTGGGCACCATGGCCGAAGCGGCGGGCGTCGAGATCTTTCCGGGCTTTCCGGCTGCCGAGATCCTTTACCACGACGACGGCTCGGTCAAGGGCGTCGCCACCGGCAATCTCGGCATCGGCAAGGACGGCCAGCCCACTGAGAACTTCCAGCTCGGCATGGAACTGCATGCGAAATACACGCTCTTCTGCGAAGGCGCGCGCGGGCATCTCGGCCGTCAGCTGGACGAGAAATTCAGGCTGCGCGACGGCGTCGATCCGCAGGTCTACGGCATCGGCATCAAGGAACTGTGGGAAATCGAGCCGTCGAAACACAAGCCGGGTCTCGTGATGCACACCGCCGGCTGGCCGCTGAACACCGATACCTACGGCGGCTCGTTCCTCTATCACATGGATAACAACCAGGTGGTGGTGGGCTTCGTGGTCGGCCTCGGCTATACGAACCCGTATCTGTCGCCATTCGAGGAATTCCAGCGCTACAAGACGCATCCGGCGATCCGCGGGTTTCTGGAAGGCGGCAAGCGCGTCTCGTATGGCGCGCGGGCGATCACCGCGGGCGGGCTGATGTCGCTGCCGAAGCTGGTGTTCCCCGGCGGCGCGCTCGTCGGTGACGATGCGGGCTTCCTGAACGCCTCGCGCATCAAGGGCAGTCACGCGGCGATCAAGACCGGCATGCTGGCCGCCGAGGCGGCGTTCGATGCGGTGCAGGCCGGACGTCGGAACGACGAACTCACGGCCTACCCGGAGTCGTTCCGCACATCGTGGCTGCACACCGAACTGCATCGCGCGCGCAACTTCAAGCAGTGGATGAGCAAGGGCCTGTACCTCGGCACGCTGATGGTCGGCATCGAGCAGAAGCTGTTCGGCGGCAACGTGCCGTGGACGCTGCATCACCAGCACGCCGATCACGAGATGCTCAAGCCCGCGTCGCAATGCACGCCGATCACATATCCGAAACCGGACGGCAGGCTGACGTTCGACCGGCTCTCGTCCGTGTTCATCTCGAACACCAATCACGAAGAGAACCAGCCGGCGCATCTGACGCTGAAAGATCCCACCGTGCCGGTGAACGTGAACCTGCAGACCTATGCCGGTCCCGAAGCGCGCTACTGTCCGGCCGCGGTCTATGAATTCGTGAAGACCGACGACGGCGGCGAGCGCCTCGTGATCAACGCGCAGAACTGCGTGCACTGCAAGACCTGCGACATCAAGGACCCGACGCAGAACATCGTGTGGGTCACGCCGGAAGGCGGCGGTGGGCCGAACTATCCGAACATGTGAGTGACGAGTCGGCGCTTTGTTTGCAGCACGCGGTGCGGATTCGCTGACCGCGTGCGAACCCCCTTCGACGAACGTGGGCATCGCCGCGTCGTCAGCAGAAAACCAGAACCTTTGCCACAATGCCCCATCGCGCGAAAGCGCCCGAAATGGCATGTGAGCAGACAATGATCCCCTTCTCGGTCCTGGACCTATCGCCGGTCATCGCTGGCGCGACACCTGCCGACGCATTCAGGAACACGCTGGACCTCGCCCAGCACGCGGAAAACTGGCACTACCACCGCTACTGGCTGGCGGAACATCACAACATGACCGGCATCGCCAGCGCGGCCACTTCGGTGGTGATCGGCTACGTGGCCGGAGGCACCCAAAAGATTCGCGTCGGTTCGGGCGGCGTCATGTTGCCTAATCACGCGCCGCTCGTCATCGCCGAACAGTTCGGCACCCTCGCCTCGCTCTACCCCGGCCGGATCGATCTCGGCCTAGGCCGCGCGCCAGGCACCGACCAGAGCACCGCGCGCGCGCTGCGCCGCGATCTGCAAAACAGCGCCGAGTCTTTCCCCGACGACGTGGTCGAGCTGCAACGTTATTTCGCCGACCCGGTGCCGGGCCAGCGCATTCGCGCGGTGCCCGGCGCCGGGCTGAACGTGCCGCTGTGGCTGCTCGGCTCGTCGCTCTTCAGCGCGCAACTCGCCGCGGCGCTCGGTCTGCCGTTCGCGTTCGCGTCGCATTTCGCACCCGACCATATGCTCACGGCGCTGCGGGTGTATCGCTCGCAATTCCGGCCCTCGGCGGCGCTCGACAAACCGTATGCGATGGTCGGCGTCAATCTGTTCGCCGCCGATAGCAACGAGGAAGCGCAGCGCCTCTTCACGTCGCTGCAGCAGCAGTTCATCAACTTGCGGCGCGGCACACCCGGTCAATTGCATCCGCCGGTCGAGCGGCTCGAGGCGTCGGAGATGGAATTGAACGGCGTCGCGCATTCGCTCGCCTGCACCGTGCTCGGCGATCGCGATGCGGTACGCGCAGGACTGCGCTCGATCATCGATCAAACCGGCGCGGACGAATTGATGCTCACCGCGCAGATTTACGATCACGCGGCGCGGCTGCGCTCGTTTGAAATCGGCGCGCAAGTGCGCGATGAGCTGGGCGCCGGCGACTAACGGCGCTATCAAAAGAGGACGGCCGTATCGGCAACGGCCGTTTTCTCTTTTGCCGATTCGACGGCTATCCGCGACACGAACATCGGAACACCACGCGCCAGGGCTCCCGCACGATGTTCGGATAGTCAGCGTCCAAAGCGAAGTTCTCGCCCCACCCCGGCCTCAGCCGGAGTTCAACGACTCCCCACCCCCGCCAACCCATCCAGCAACGCCTGATGAAACGCCTGCGGATCCTGCATCTGCGGCGCGTGCCCCAAGTCGGCGAATTCGACCAGCGTGGCGTGCGGAATCGCCTTCGCCGTGGCCTTGCCCAGTTCCGGGTAGCGACCGAGCTTCGCGCGCACGTCGGGCGGCGCGGCGTCCTTGCCGATCGCGGTCGTATCCTTCTGGCCGATCAGCAAGAGCGTCGGCGTGCTCAGTTGGCCGAGTTCGTACACCACCGGCTGCGTGTAGATCATGTCGTACAGCAGCGCCGAATTCCACGCGACGATCTGCTTGCCCGGACCGCGATACAAACCCGCCAGCATCTGCACCCACGGTTCATAGTCGGCGCGCCACTGGCCCGCGTAATACGTCGTCTGCTCGTAGCGGCGAATGCCGTCGGCGGTGGTCTTCAGTTCGCGCTCGTACCACTGGTCCACCGAAAGCGACGGCACGCCCTTCGCCTTCCAGTCCTCGAGACCGATCGGGTTGACCAGCACCAGTTGCCGCGTCTCGCGCGGATACATCAGCGCGTAGCGGATCGCGAGCATGCCGCCGGTCGAATGACCGATCACGGTCGCGTCGCTCACGCCGAGCGATGCGAGCAGCGCATGCGTGTTGCGCGCGAGTTGCTGGAAACTGTACTGATAGTGTTCCGGTTTGCTCGACTTGCAAAAGCCGATCTGATCCGGCGCGATCACGCGATAACCGGCGTCGCTCAGCCGATGGATGGTCGCATCCCACGTCGCCGAGCAGAAGTTCTTGCCGTGCAATAGCACGACGGTGCGGCCGTTCGCGCGCGCCGGCTTTACATCCATATACGCCATGTGCAGCGCCACGCCTTGCGAGGTGAAGTCGTACTGCTCGACCGGCGCCGGGTAATCGAAGCCCTGCAACTCGGGGCCGTAAGCGGGACCGGCGTTGTCGGCGGCGGCGATGGTGGCGATGGTGGTGCTGGCGGCGCTACCCGGCGCGGAAGCGGAGCCAGCGGAGGCGCCAGCCGAAGCGGCGAAAACAGCCGGCGCCGCGCTCAGCACGCAGGCGCTCAAGAAAGCGATCAGGGAATGACGACGGAAATTCATCGATAGGTTTTCTTGCAAAAAGAAAGAAGCATGCGGCACCGACGCGCGGGCAAACCGGCGCTGGACCGTGGGGGTGCGGACGATTCTACGACGCGCCGCCGGACTGCGCAGCCGCGCGGGCGCGGCGCATCGGCGCGCAGGCCGCTGCCTTGCCCGGCTGGGCACGCATATTGCGACCGCCTCACTTCGCGCGCTATGTGGCGTGGCGCACGGATCGCCGCGGTGCAACGGTCGATCGTGCGCGAGTCGAGCGAGCGCCCGGCATCCGCACAATTCACACTATTCGCTCGCGGCAAATCGGGTTAGAAGTAGCGCACGCTCCGCGAAGACGGGGCCGCCTGACAGTGCGGATCATGAATGGAGGGCAAGCAAGCAGACCATCCGGGGTAGAGAAACAGGCGAGTGATTGCATGGGATCGGAGCGCGCTGCGTGGGATCGGAGTAAGTGCTGAAGCATTAACTCTGGTCTACGTGAGCTCTAAAGCACTAGCTCCGGTCGACCGCGTTGCATGGGATCGGAGCGCGCTGCGTGGGACCGGAGTAAGTGCTGAAGCACTAACTCTGATCGACCGCGTTGCATGGGACCGGAGTAAGCGCTAAAGCGCTAACTCTGATCGACCGCGTTGCATGGGACCGGAGTAAGCGCTAAAGCGCTAACTCCGGTCGACACAGGAGACAGATATGAATACCCCGGAACGGCTAAACGATCTGCAACGCACCACCCTCGCCATCGTCCTCGCAGGCGGACGGGGCACGCGGCTCGGGCCGCTCACCAACAAACGCGTCAAGCCGGCCGTGCACTTCGGCGGCAAATACCGGATCATCGACTTCGCACTCTCCAACTGTCTGAATTCCGGCATCCGCCGCATCGCGGTGGTCACGCAGTACAAGGCGCACTCGCTGTTGCGCCACATGCAGCGCGGCTGGAGCTTCCTGCGCGGCGAATTCGGCGAATTCATCGACCTGTGGCCCGCGCAGCAGCGCGTGGAAGGCGCCCACTGGTATCGCGGCACCGCCGACGCGGTGTTCCAGAATCTCGACATCATCCGTTCGATCCGGCCGAAATACGTGGTGGTGCTGGCGGGCGACCATATCTACAAGATGGACTACACGCGCATGATCGCCGACCACGCGGAAAGCGGCGCGGATTGCACGGTGGGTTGCATCGAGGTGCCGCGCATGGACGCGGTGGCCTTCGGCGTGATGGCGGTGGATGAAAACCGCCGCGTGACCGGCTTCGTCGAAAAGCCCGCCGATCCGCCGGCGATACCGGGCCGCCCGGACACGGCGCTCGCCAGCATGGGCATCTATGTGTTCAACGCCGATTATCTGTACGCGCTGCTCGAGGAAAACATCTCCACCGTCGACACGGATCACGACTTCGGCAAGGACATCCTGCCGCGCGTGGTCACCCGAGGCATGGCGATCGCGCATCCATTCAGCATGTCGTGCGTGTCGTCGGACCCGAACGTGGAGCCGTACTGGCGCGACGTCGGCACGATCGACGCCTACTGGGCCGCCAACCTCGATCTCGCGTCCACCATTCCCACGCTCGACCTCTACGATCGCAGCTGGCCGATCTGGACGTATCAGGAGCAGTTGCCGCCCGCCAAGTTCGTGCGCGACATGAAAGGCTTGCAGGGATCGGCCACCAATCTGATCGCGTGCGGCGGCTGCGTGATTTCGGGCTCGCAGATTTCGCGCTCGGTGCTGTCGTCGAATGTCAAGGTGAGTTCGTTCTGTAACATCAATGAGGCAGTCTTGTTGCCGCAGGTCACCGTCGGCGCGAGCTGCCGGCTGCAGAAAGTGGTGATAGACCGCGGCTGCGCCATTCCGGACGGCACGGTGATCGGCGAGGATCCGGCGCGCGACGCCGAACGCTTCTACCGCACCGACGACGGCGTCGTGCTGGTCACGCCCGAGGCGCTGCGGCAGGACGTGCGCTAAGGCGCGTCAAGGCAGCCGGCGGCCCCGCCGCGTTTGAACAGTAACCGACAGGAATAGATCGAGCCTATGACGATTCGCGCCCTGCACGTCGCAAGCGAGCTGTATCCCCTCCTCAAAACGGGCGGTCTCGCCGACGTCGCGGGCGCGCTGCCGCCCGCGCTGATCGAGCGCGGCGCCGACGCGCGGGTGCTGCTGCCCGGCTTTCCGGCGGTGCTCGCCGGTTTGGGCGACTTGCGTCAGATCGCGCAACTGGGCCGGCGCTTTGACGCGCCGGGAGTCACGCTCGAACAGGGCACGCTGGCGTCGAACGGTCTGATCGTCTACGTGATCCGCGCCGGCACGCTGTACGACCGCCCCGGCAATCCGTATCTGAACGACGAGCACGTGCCCTACGGCGACAACGCGCAGCGCTTCGCGCTGCTCGGCTGGGTCGCCGCGCAACTGGCGCAGCAGCTCGATCCGGCGTGGTCGCCGCAAATCGTCCACGCGCACGACTGGCATGCGGGGCTCGCGCCCGCCTACCTGAAAGCCGCCGAGCGCCAGCATGGCCGTCCGCTCGCGCGCAGCGTCTTCACGGTGCATAACCTCGCGTATCAGGGCATATTTCCCGCGCACCAGTTTGGCCAACTGGCGCTGCCGGACGATTTTTTCAACATGCACGGCGTCGAGTTCTACGGACAGTTGTCGTTCCTCAAGGCGGGCCTCTACTACAGCGACCGCATCACCACCGTC
This sequence comes from Paraburkholderia sp. 22099, assembly GCF_052045835.1. NCBI lineage: Bacteria > Pseudomonadati > Pseudomonadota > Betaproteobacteria > Burkholderiales > Burkholderiaceae > Paraburkholderia > Paraburkholderia sp. 22099. The sequence continues at coordinate 233,423 of NZ_JBQEPU010000005.1, forward strand.
AGTCCGACCTACGCGCGCGAAATCCAGACGCTCGCCCAGGGCGGCGGACTCGACGCGTTGCTGCGCCATCGCGCGCACGACCTGAGCGGGATTCTTAACGGCGTCGACTATACGGTGTGGAATCCCGCCGGCGATGCGCTCATCGACAATCACTACAGCCCCACGCGCCTCGCCGGCAAAGAGGCGTGCAAGGAGGCGCTGCAAAAGCGCTTCGGCCTCGCGCAGAAAAGCGATGCGCTGCTGTTCGGCGTGGTGAGCCGGCTTACCGAACAGAAAGGTCTCGACCTGCTGCTGGAGGCGGTGCCCGAGATCGTCAAACGCGGCGGGCAACTGGTGGTGTTCGGCACCGGCGACCCGGCGCTGGAGAACGGCTTGAAGCGTGTCGCGCAGACGCATCCTGAATCGGTGGCGGTCGAACTCGGCTTCGACGAGACGCTCGCTCATACCATCGTCGCGGGCAGCGACGTGATCGCCGTGCCGTCGCGTTTCGAACCCTGCGGGCTGACGCAGCTTTACGCGCTGGCTTATGGATCGCTGCCGCTCGTGCACGGCGTCGGCGGGCTGGCCGACACGGTGATGGACGCCTCGCTCGAAAATCTCGCCGACGACCTTGCCACCGGCTTTGTCTTCGAGCGCTTCGAGCCGAAGGGCATTGCCGCCGCGATCCGCCGCGCCTTCGCGCTGTATGGCCGGCGCACCGAATGGAAAGCGGCGCAGCGGCGCGCGATGCGCCAGGACTTCGGCTGGGGCGCGTCGGCCGAGCGCTACCTGGCGTTGTATCGCGAGTTGGCGTGAGCGTCGGCGCCGCGACGTTAAGCTGAGCGAGGCGCCGACGCGCCGGCACCGCGTTCCGTGCACGATCGACCGCATTGATGCGCGCGGCACCAGGTTCGCGCAACGCATGCCATGCTCGCGAGGCGCCGGTTTTCACGCACGCCTCACCGACAGACTGCCGGGTCGACTGCCGGCCTCCCGTCGTCCCCCATCACTGCGCGGCGTTTGATGGTTCAGCGCAACAACCCGTTGGCCGGGCCAACTCGCGCGCGGCAAACTCATGTATTGTTTCCTGACTACGCAGACCGTGCACTTTTCTTGCATCATCTGAAGCAGTCACGCCGCACGAGGCGCCCGGCCCGAAGCCGGTTGGCCGTCGCGGCCCATCCTTCCCGTTTCCTTGATCGCGCACGACCGTTGGCGCGGGCGACACCATGACGAAAAATGTTTTGAGCATCCAGTCACATGTCGTTTTCGGGCACGCCGGCAACAGCGCGGCGGTGTTCCCGATGCGCCGGCTCGGCGTCAACGTCTGGCCGCTCAATACCGTGCAGTTCTCGAACCACACGCAATACGGCCATTGGACCGGCAGTGCGATCGAGGGCTCGCAGGTGGAAGAACTGGTCGAAGGCATCGGCGCGATCGGCATGCTGCCGCGCTGCGACGCGGTGCTCTCCGGCCACCTGGGCACGCCCGAACAGGCGCAGTCGGTACTGGAAGTCGTCAAGGCCGTGAAGGCCGCCAATCCGCGCGCGTGGTACTTCTGCGATCCGGTGATGGGCGCGGCGAGCAGTTGCAAACCCGCGCCGGGCATCCAGGAGTTTCTGGTGCGCACCATGCCCGAAATGGCCGACGCGATGGCGCCGAATCACAGCGAGTTGCAGCGGCTGGTCGGCCGCGAGATCGAGACGCTGGAAGAAGCCGTGGCGGCATGCCGCGAACTGCTCGCGCGCGGTCCGAAGCTGGTGCTGGTGAAGCACCTGCTCGACCGCAACAGTCCCGCCGACCGCTTCAACATGCTGGTCGTCACCGAGCGCGAGGCGTGGATGGGGCAGCGCCCGCTTTATCCGTTCGCGCGGCAACCGGTGGGCGTCGGCGATCTGACGAGCGCGGTGTTCGTCGCGCGCACGCTGCTCGGCGACTCGATCCGCGCGGCGTTCGAGCATACGCTCGCCGCCGTCAACGCGGTGGTCAAGACCACCTGGCAGGCCGGTCGTTACGAGCTCGAACTGGTGGCCGCGCAGAACGAAATCGCGCAGCCGCGCGAATGGTTCGACGCGTGGGTCGCGGATACGGCATAGGCTGCGGCGCACGCCGTCCTATAATGCGTGCCGCGTGAAAGGGGCGCCTATTCGCGCATGCAGTGTTTTTTCGCGCATCCAGTTCAGCATTCAGCAGACGAGGCATCGATGGACGGTTATATCCGCAGCGAGCGGGAAGAATTTTTTGAGCAGTTGTGCATCAGCGTCGACGCCGACGAAGCGCACGAGCAGGAAGCGATCGAATACTTCGAAAGCCAGTTCGACCAGGCCGACTTCGATCCCGCACAGTGGCTCGACATCGCGCTCTACTACTCGCCGGCGGTGGCGCGCGGCATCGTCGAGATGGTGACGCCCGACGACAAGGCGCGCAGCAACATCGCCGAAGTGATCGCCGACAATCTCGACATCTCCTACGGCGAGGACGAATGCCAGCAGTTCGCCGAGACCATCGAATTCGCGCTGAACAACGGCGTGCCGGTGGACCTCGATCTGGTGCTCGACGGCTGCCAGCGCGCGATCGACGACCTCGACACATGGGCCGACGAGGAAACCAAGGCGCCGTTGCTGCGTCTGCGTGAGGAGTTGCTGCGCCAGCAAGGCGAACATTGAGGGCGTTGTTATGGGCGGCTAGTGGTCGCCTTGTTGATCCGCGCTTTGGTCCCCGCTTATTGGTCCAGCTTCTTGATCCCGCTTCGCGCGCCTTCGCGGCGCGGTTCCCCAACAGTGCGCCGCAGTAGTTATATTTGCCCGGCACGCGCCCCCACGGCGCATGCAAAAGTTCTTCCCCCCGCTCCCGCAGCGACCCCCGCCCTTCTTAAGCATGTGCCGCAATCGGCACCCGCCATCGACACGCCACACCGCAGCCCATGCGCCGCCAGCAGCCGCGCCGCGCGGTCTATGCCGAAATCCTCATTCAAAGCGCCGCGAACTGCCAAGACGTCTGCAAATTGGCTTTCTATATTCGCGCCAGATTGACCGGCTTTCAAACGCTGACGCACGCATTACATGCAATCGAGCATTGTCGACAGCGGCCGGTCATCCGTAATCTTTCGATGCGCGGATCGGGCGAACCATGTCCGCACGTCGATCCCGCGTTACCGCCTTGCCGTTTTCACACCCTGAAACTGTCGATGGAAGGAGAGACCATGAGTCTTCGCAACACGCTGAAACCGCTTGCCTTGTTGATCGGCGCCGTCTTCGCGATCGCGCCGCCGGCCAGTTTCGCCGACGACCTGCCGGTGAAGATCGGTTTTGCCGCGCCGCTCACGGGCGCGAACGCCGGCTACGGCAAGGACCTCGAGAACGGCGTCCGGCTCGCCATCGAGGAAGCCAATGCGCAGAAGATCAGGATCGGCGACAAGGTGGCGCAATTCCAGATCGTCTCGCAGGACGATCAGGCCGATCCGCGCATCGGCGTGCAGGTCGCGCAGAAGCTGGTCGACTCGGGCGTGTCCGTGGTCGTCGGCCACTTCAACTCGGGCACCACGATTCCGGCCTCGCAGGTCTACGAGCAGGCCGGCATTCCGGTGATCGACCCGGCCGCCACCAATCCGACCATCACGGGGCGCGGCTTCGCGAACACCTTCATGGTGATTTCCACCGATGCGCAAAACGCCGGCAACGCCGGCGTCTATGCGGTGGAAGTGACCAAGGCCAAGCGCATCGCGATTATCGACGACCGCACCGCGTTCGGCCAGGGCGAGGCCGACGAGTTCGAGAAGGCGGTGAAGGCGCGCGGCGGCAACATCGTGGCGCGCGAATACACGGATAACCACGCGGTGGACTTCAGCACACAGCTCACCAAGATCAAGGCGGCCAACGCCGATCTGATTTTCTTCGGCGGTCTGGATACGCAGGCCGCGGGCTTCGCGCGGCGGATGAAGCAACTGGGGATGACCGCGCAACTGGTGGGCGGCGGCGGCGTGGAGGACCCGGAATTCATCAAGCTCGCCGGCGACGCGGCGGAAGGCGTGATGGCCTGGGAATACGGCCGGCCGTTGGCCGAATTGCCGGGCGGCAAGGACTTCTCAGCGAAGTTCAAGAAGCGCTTCGGGGCGGACATCCTGTCTTACGCGCCGTTCGGCTACGACGGCGCGTGGGCCGCGATCAAGGCGATGCAGCAGGCCAAATCCAGTTCGCCGGCGGTGTATCGCCCGGTGCTGAAGGCGAGCGAGTTCGAAGGCATTACCGGCAAGATTTCCTTCGACAACACCGGCGCGCTGAAGAGCGGTGCGTCCACGCTCTATCAGGTAAAGAACGGAACGTGGGTGCCGATCGTGACCAAGAGCGGCACTTGAGCCAAGGCTCGCGCAACGCCAGCGCGCGCTATCCGGCGACCTTGAGCACCAGCGCCGTATCGAGGTCGCGTTCGATTCGCACGAGGTCGTCCTTCATCTCGGCGAATTCGTTGGCGGAACACATCTGATGTCCGAAGGCGGCACGAAGGTGCCGCCTCACCTGCAACACCCGCGCCGCCGGATCGAAGACGTAACGCGACGAGAACTCGATGAAGCGGTTCTTCACCGCCGTATCGGCCGGCAAATCCGTCACGCGGACAAAGCGCGGCAACGTCATTTCCAGTGTCTCGTCGAACTCGCCGCCGATGCACGTCCAAGGCTGCGTCCGGGCAGGCTCGGCAAGCCACGCCTCGACCTGGGTGCCCATGCCGCCCGCCAAACTGGTCAGCGCCGGCACCGCCGTGGTTCCATCCGTCCACACGAAATGTTCCACCTTGCCCTGCATCGAGGTGGCGAAGGGTCCGTCCGTGGCCGCCACGTCGCCGGCGCGCAATTGCGCCGTGCCATGCAGACCCGTCTGCAATAGACGGCTCGCGGCAATCTGCTGGGTGCGCTGCCGCGTCGCGCGCCGCAGCGTATTGCGTTCGAGCTCGGCGGTGAAGCCCGCATCCTCCACGCGGTACGCATAGTTGGCCGCGCCGCGCTCGTCGATGTCGATCTGCAACCGCGCCGTGCGTTCGCGCGACTGCGCGGCCGGCGTGCGCGACACCACGCCCTGGTTCACCAGCAAGACCGGCCGGTCCATCGCGCCCGGCGGCAGATAGCCGAAACCCACGCCGCCCGCGGTCGTATCCGCGAACAATGAGAGTTCGGGCATCCAGACGATCGCGTGATTGATCGCGCTCGCTCCGTAGCCGGGCACGTCCGGCAAACCGTAGTACGGCCCGAGATTGAGCAGCACCGCCTCGCTGCGGATGCCGACCGCCGCCAGCAGCGCGCTATAGAGCGCGACGTGGTCCTTGCAGTCGCCATAGCGGTTGCGCAGGATGTCGATCGCCTTGTGCGGGATCGCCGCCGTCTCGCCGAGAAAAAGCGCCACGTAGCGAATGTTCAAACGCATCCAGTCGTACAGCACCTGCGCCTTCGCGCGCGGGTCGGCGGCTTGGGCCGTGAGACCCTGCGCGAGGCGGACGATCGCGGGGTCGCTCATCGTCGCGTCGAGCGCGGGGCCGCGATAGCGCGCGGCGAAGCTCGCGAAGTCGGGCACCGTCGATATCATCAGGCGATCGCCCCAGTTCGCGTAGCCGACCGCGCCCGCCTCGATGCGCGCATACGGACCGTGCCGGTAGTCGAACTCGTAGCGGGTGCGGCCATTCGCCGTGACCGGCGGCAGCGCGGCGTAGCCGCGCGCGTCGGCGTACAGCGGAATATCCGACGGAAGATCGAAGATCAGGCGCTGCATCTCGACCGGTTCGCGCGTCGGTTCCACCAGGTACGCGAACGTGCCGGCCTGCAAGGGCCGCGTGCGCGTCTTGCGAAACGCGAGATGCACGCGCGAGCCGGATTCGACGCCGGGAAAGATCACCGTGCGCAACACGCCGTTCTGGAAGCTCGGCGCGCCCGCCGAGCGCGGCTCCTGCACGTCGCGGATCGCCTCGGGACCGACCGGATGCGCGACGCCGTTCGGGTCGATCGTTTCGGCGCCGAGCAATTGCACCTGCTCGATGTCCTTGTTGAACCAGATATAGCGTTGCGCGATATCGTCGACGCCGCTCGTGGTATTTGCGCGCAATACCGTGTCGTCGTGCTCCTCGATGGAGCCGTCTTTCTGGATCGTGAAGAGATGCACGTCGCGCTCGATTGTGGCGGGCGCGAGATCGTTGGCGGATAACGCGGCGGGGCTGTCCTCGGCGAACGCGGTGGCTGCGCATAGGCAGAGTGATGCGATGAACAGCGCCTCGGACAGTGCGCCGAACAGTGCGCCGAACAGCGGGCCGAATAGCTGGCCGAACAGCGCGCCGGGCGTCGACCTCGCGGCCCGCCCGACGAGAGAGACGAACGCGCCGCCCCGCATCATGGGCGGCGCGCCCCGCCCCGCGCGCGCCATGCGCGCGGGCTCGAAGCAAACTCCGCGCGAAACGCGTGATTGAAATTCGACAGATCATTGAAGCCGCAATCGAGCGCGATATCGACGACCTTCGCGCCGCCGGCGCGCTCGTCCCCGACCTCGCGCAGACGCAGCGCAGCCGCACGCAAACGCGCCCGCAACAGGTATTGATGCGGCGTCACGCCGACCACGCGCTGGAACGTGCGCAGGAAGTGGAATTCGCTCAGCCCCGCCGCGGCGGCCAGGTTCGCGAGCGTATGCGGCGCGCCGGGCGTTTCGTCGATCACGCGCGCGATTTGCGCGACGCGCGACCAGGCCGTGGCGCTCGCGGACGGTTCCGGCCGCGTCAGCGCACCGGACGCGTTGAGCGCCGCGGCGGCCAGTTCAACGGCGAGTTCGTCCCACGCCGCTGCGCCGCTGCCGTCACCGCAAGCGCCGGCGCAAGCCCGCGCGATCAGCGGTGACAACGCGCGCAGCGACGGTAGGCGCGCGCGTTTGAAGTTCAGCTTGCCGCTCGCCACACCCGCATCGGCGGCCAGCCGCTCGAAGTACGCCGGCGCATAGCGAAACGCGATGCAGCGGTCGCCCGCCCCATGCCGGTGGCCGCATTCGAAGCAGTCGCCGGCGTTGCCGAGCAGCAGCGCGCCGGGCGTGAGCAGTTCGCGGCCCGGCGCGGTCCGATAGCCGAACGAGCCGGCCACCACCATCGCGATGCACACGCCGCCGTGCCGCTCCTCGAACGGCTGGTCACGCGGACCCAGCGTGCAGAGGACATCAGCGACGTCCCAGCCCGCGCCTTGGGCCAACCCGCGCGCGCCTTCCTGTTCGCGCCGCGCGAGCGCCTGCTGCAAGGTGACGGCAATTTTCCCCAAGATGCACCTCGGCTGAGTCCGTATCGTGGTTTTAGCACATCGGCGGCCGGCGCGGTTTTGCCGGTTTTCGCCCATTTCGCCGATGCCGATCCGATCAGAAACCGAAGGAGCACCCTGGATGAACACACTGGAACAACACCCGGAAAACGCCCTGCAAGATGGCTTTCACGCCGCGTTGAGCGCCCCCGCGCGAGCCGCCGACATCGACGCCGCCGACGACGTCTACGGCTGGCTGATCGGCAGTTGGGACATGGACGTCGTGCACTACCGCGTCGATCTCGGCAACGCGCGCCGTCGCGGCGAGATTCATTTCGGCTGGGTGCTGGAAGGCCGCGCCGTGCAGGACGTATGGATCATGCCGCCACGCGGCGAACGCCAAGACGGGCTCACGGTGAACGAGACGATGTACGGCACCACGCTGCGCGTCTGGGACCCCACACTGCGTGCGTGGCGCGTGACTTACCTCAATCCGCGCACCGGCCAGCGGGACGAGCTAACGGGCCGGCGCATCGGCGGCGAGTTGGTGCAGATCGGCACGCACGCCGACGGCACGCCGATTCGATGGAATTTCACCGACATCACGCGCGATTCGTTCCGCTGGACCGGCGTCGCGCTGGCAAACGACGGCGTGACGTGGACGCTAGAAGCCGAGTTTCATGCACGGCGCAAGGGTGCGTCGATGGCGAAGTGAGCACCGCTTTGCAAACGCGGATCGACAGGCCCGCGTCGCCGGCATCATTCGCTTTCCCCTAACTGGCTCAGCAAGGCCTGCAACCTCTCCACATGCCTGAGCAGCAAATGCCGATGCTTCTCGATCTGTTCCAGCCGGCCCGCGAGGTCGGCATGAATCGGATCGTCGAGATCGGCGGCGGCGATCACGTCCTCCACCTTCGAGCGCATCGACGCCAGTTCCACCGGCGCGTGACTCAGATGCCGCTCGAAGCGCCGCACGTCCTGTATCGCCAGGTCGCGGACCTTGCGGAAATACGCCTGACGCCGATGCGCTTCCGCGTCGACGCTCTCCTCCTCGGCGCGTTTGGCGGAACCCGACTGGCCGAATATCGGCTCGGGCGGCCGCAGCACCGTTTTCTTGCGCACCGGATGCGCCGTGCCGCGAAACCGCGCGAGCGGCCGCTCGTTGTCGATCGCCTCGCGCGCCTCGGCGGGGATGTCCGCTTCGCCGTGCGGCGCGTTCATCCAGCCGTGGGGTAGCCCCGTGACCGCCTCGATGCCGCGCACGAACTCCTCGCTGAATTCGCGCTGGCCGGACAGCATCAACTTCAGATAGCTCGCGGAGAAGGTCATCATGCGCGCGAGGCGAGTCGCCGCGCCGACCTCGCGAGTCAGCAGCACCAGGTTCGCCCGCCAGACCGGGAGCAGCAATTCGTCGGAATCTTCCATCGCTGGGTCTTCCATCTTTTTCGCCCGATGTAGGATAGCGCGTGCGTCACGCTTGCACGCGTCATCGTTTTGAAAGCGTAGCCGCTTGAACGCAGCGCATGCAATCCCCGCGCGCACTCGTCGCGGCGGTTGCGGCACACACCGCGCCGCGACCGCATTGCCGTAACAAGACCGCCATCACCGATTCAAGGATTTCGTAATGAAGCAAGTCATTCTCGCCCTCGCCGCAGCGGTGGCGTCCCTGAGCGCGATCGCTCCCGCTCAAGCCTATGAGCATCATCACCGCGTATGCCACAAGGTGCACGTTCACCATCATTGGGAAAAGCGCTGCCATTGAGGGTCATGCGCGGCCGGCGACGGTGTGCATCGAAAAGCCCCGCTCGACGCGGGGCTTTTTTTCAGGTTGACCAGGCGGACGCGGGCCGTGACATGCCGCGACGCTCTCTACGTTCGGCGCGAAAACGTCGGCGCGCAATCACGGACACATGCTGTTACACCTTGGCGGTGTGAGCCGACGCGAAGTTGCCGCTCGCGGAATGACGCAAGCGGCATCAGCCGCGTGGAGAAAGAGGGATAACGGGTGGAGGCGTAGCGAAGGAGTAGCGACGGCGAGCGCACCGTCACGCGGCCTTGACCCGCTCCAATGCCGTCGTGACGAGTGCTTCGAGCAAGGGCTCGACGCTGGCGGCAAGCGTTTCGTCATAGGCATAGGGAAACCGCTCTTCCATATACGTGATCTGCGACAGTTCGAGCTGCACCGCATGCACGTCTTGCGACGGCTGACCGTACTGCCGCGTGATATAGCCGCCCTTGAAGCGCCCATTGGCGACCGCCGAATATTCGCCATGCCGCTCGACCACGGCGGCCAATTCCTCGGCCAATCCCGCCACCGCGCTTGCGCCGTTCGACGTGCCGAAATTGAAATCCGGCAGACGTCCCTCGAAAAAACGCGGCACGTGCGAGCGAATCGAGTGAGCTTCCCATAACAGCACCTTGCCGTGCCTCGCCTTCAACGCGGCCAGTTCGTTTTTCAACGCATCGTGATAAGGCTTCCAGTAAGCATCGCGACGGCGCGCGACTTCGGCCTCGCTGGGCAGATGGCCTTCGAGGTACAAAGGCGCCTTGTCGAAGGTGTCGACCGGCAACAGGCCGGTCGTGTCCTGGCCGGGGTAGAGATTCGCGCCGTCGGGCGGACGGTTCAGGTCGATCACATAGCGCGCGTATGTCGGCGCAAGAATCGACGCGCCCATGCGTTTCGCGAATGCGTAAAGACGGTCGAGGTGCCAGTCGCAATCGTCGGTGCGTTGCGCGACGGGTGTCATCGTCGCGGCGATGTCGGCGGGAATCTGCGTGCCCAGATGCGGGATCGAGATCAGCAGCGGCAGGCTTCCCTGATGCAGCGAGAAAACCGGCGGAATGTTCGAAGCAGTCATGTCAGTCCCGAATCGATGGGATCGAAAAGAGTCGGTTATTCACTTGAGCAACTCACTTGAGCAACTCACTTGAGCAACTCGGCGAGCGCCACGCGATAGCGCGCATAAGCGCCCTCCTCATCGCGATGCCGGCGGCTTTCGACGACCTTGTCGCCACCGGCGTACACGTCGCGAATCGGCGTCTCGCCATGCTCGCAGAATACGACGCCCGAAAGCCAGGCGCTCGGCGCATGCTCGGCGATGCTCGAATGATTCGGGTCGAGCACGAGCCAGTCCGCGCGCCGGCCGGCTTGCAACGCACCGACCGCGCGGCCGGTTGCCTGCGCGCCGCCTTCGAGCGCGGCGTCGAACAAACGGTCGGCGACATGCGTGGCCTGCGCCGACGCCAGCACGTTGCGTTGACGGCGCGTCAAACGCTGGCCGTATTCGAGCAAGCGCAACTCCGAGCGCCAGTCGACGCCGATATGGCTATCCGAACCGACACCGATGCGCCCTCGCGCGTCGAGATATTCCTGCGCCGGAAAAATGCCGTCGCCGAGATTGGCTTCGGTGGTCAGGCACAAACCGGCGACCGCACCGCTCTTCGCGAGCGCCAGCGTTTCGTTCGCGTCGACATGCGTGGCATGCACGAGGCACCAGCGGCTGTCGACGTCGAAACGATCGAGCAGCCATTGCACCGGACGCGCGCCTTCGGTGTCGAGGCACGCGTCGACTTCGGCGGTTTGCTCAGCAATATGGATGTGAACCGGCGCGCTCCGTTCGATACCATCGAGCAACGCACGCAACGAATCCGCCGACACCGCGCGCAGCGAATGCGGCGCCACGCCATAGCGCAAGGCCGCGCTTTCCGGACGCGCCGCGCGCAGCGTGCCGAGCAAGTCGAGCAGACTCTCCGGCGTGTTGATGAAGCGCCGCTGATCGTCGCGCGGCGCGCGCGAGCCGAAGCCGCTGTACTGATACAGCACCGGCAGCATCGTCATGCCGATGCCGCTCGCCGATGCCGCATCCACCACGCGCTGCGCCAGTTCCGCCTGATTCGCATAGCGGCCGCCTTCGGGCGTGTGATGCACGTAGTGGAACTCGCACACCGACGTATAACCCGCCTTCAACATCTCGATGTACAACCACTGCGCGACGCTTGCGAGCCCTTCGGGCGTGATGCGCGCGGCGAAGCGATACATCAGGTCGCGCCAGCTCCAGAAGTTGTCAGTGGCGCCCGTGCCCGATGCGGCGCGGTATTCGGTGAGACCCGCCATCGCGCGCTGGAACGCATGCGAATGCAGATTCGGCATGCCGGGCAGCACGGGGCCCGCGGCTTGGGGCACGCCCTCGGGAACCGCCGTGTCGGGCGTCACGGATAGCAGAGTGCCGTTCGCGTCCCACTCCAACAGCACGTTGCGGCGCCAGCCGTCCGGCAAGTACGCGTGGTCCGCGAATAGGGACTGTGCCGGTTGCTTGGGTTGCTCAGATTGCTTCGGTTGCGTCATTGCTCGGGCCTTAGCTCAATTCACGCCGCGTATAAACGGTCTCGCCCGCGCGCACGACTCGCGCGCACAACGGACGTCCCATCCAGTAAGCCAGCTCGGCCAGCGAGTCGACCGGCCACACCGCGAAATCCGCCGCGCGCCCTGCTTCCAGCGCGCCGTGGATATCGGCCTTGCCGAGCGCGCGCGCCGCATGCGATGTCACGCCTTGCAGCACTTCGGGCACGGTCATGCGAAACAGCGTGGTCGCCATGTTCATCATCAGCAGCAGCGAGGTGGCGGGCGAGGTGCCGGGGTTGCTGTCGGTGGAAATCGCGATCGGCACCTCGTGGCGCCGCAGCAAGTCCAGCGGCGGCAATTGCGTTTCGCGAATGAAGTAGTACGCGCCCGGCAGCAACACCGCGACGGTGCCCGCTTCTTTCATCGCGACGACGCCGGCTTCGTCGAGGAATTCCAGGTGATCGGCGGACAGCGCACGATGACGCGCCGCCAAGCCGGCGCCGCCGCCGTTCGACAACTGCTCGGCATGCATCTTCACCGGCAGCTTGTAGCGCTCGGCGGCGTTGAACACGCGCTCGCTTTGCGCCAGCGAAAAACCGATGCGCTCGCAGAACACATCGACCGCGTCGACGAGACCTTCGTCGGCAAGCGCGGGCAGCATGACGTTGCACACCTCGTCGATATACGCATCGGCGCGGCCGGCGAATTCGGGCGGCAACGCATGCGCACCGAGAAACGTCGTGTAGACCGTGACCGGATAGCGCTCGCCCAACCGGCGCGCGACGCGCAGCATCTTGCGCTCGCTGGCGAGATCGAGGCCGTAGCCCGACTTGATTTCGACGGCGGTCACGCCTTCGGCCAGCAAGGGCGCAAGACGTGCGGCCGATTGGCGGAATAGCGAGTCTTCATCGGCGGCACGCGTGGCGCGCACCGTGGAGACGATGCCGCCGCCCTGCCGCGCGATTTCCTCGTAGCTGACGCCCGCGAGGCGTTGCGCGAATTCGTCCGCGCGCTGCCCGCCGTACACCAGATGCGTGTGGCAATCGACGAGGCCCGGCGTCACCCACGCGCCGTGCAGATCCTCGCGTGGCCAGGCGGCGTAGTCGGCGGGCAGGTCGGCGGTCGCGCCGAGCCAGGCGATCTTGCCGTTTTCAACGGCTATCGCGGCATCCGGCAGCGTATGCTGCGGATCGCCCTGCGGGCAAAGTTTCAGGTGATGCCAGACGGTTTGCTTCATCGCGTGCTCTTTGCAGCTTGTTGCGTTTCCGTGGTGATTCGCGTGTGCGCGTGGCGGAGTGCCGGGACGTACTCGCGAATCGTCGTCATCGTCGCGCGTCGTTACATGTAGCGGATGCTGATCGCGAGCACCGCGCCCGCGCCTTTGATCGTGCAAGGCAGCGCGTTGGGCGTATCGATACGCAGCGTGTCGTCCTGTTCGAGCGTCAGCGCTTGCCGGTCGGCCAGCGTGATTTCGACCGAACCGCTGGCGCAAAACAGCAACGCGACGTCCGCAGATACGGTGCGTGGCTGCATCTGGCCGCGCCACACTTCAAGCTCGCCCACCGCCGCGCCACGCCGCACCATCAGGTTGAAGTCGCGCGTCGCGCCGTTAACAAGGCGCGCGTCGATTCGTGCTTCACCGGCGAAACGCGCGACATCGAGCGGCTGCGCCAACGCATGCGTCTTCGCGGCATGCGCGTTTGCGCCGTCCGTTTCGTCGAGCAACATGCCCGCGCCGGACAACAGCACGAGCGTGCGATCGATGCCCACAAAGCGCGAGAACGGCCCGGCCTGCGCGACATCGGCGACGCTGACCCGCCACACGAAATCATCGTGCGCGGCGCCTTCGGGAAAGACCGCCACTTCACGTGTGACGCCGCCGCCGTTCTTCCACGGCGCCGCCACGAGATCGGCGCCGCGAATCAGTGCGATGCTTGCCATGCTGCCGGCGGGTGGGCTGCGAAGCGCCACGATCAACGGCCGAGCATCGGCAGATTGAGACCCGCCTCGCGCGCGGTTTGTTGAGCGAGTTCATAGCCCGCATCCGCGTGACGCATCACGCCGGTGGCCGGATCGTTGAACAGCACGCGGCCGAGGCGCTTGTCCGCTTCGTCCGTGCCGTCGGCGACGATCACGACACCCGAGTGCTGGCTGAAGCCCATGCCCACACCGCCGCCATGATGCAGCGACACCCACGACGCGCCGCCTGCCGTATTCAGCAATGCGTTCAGCAACGGCCAGTCGCTGACCGCATCCGAGCCGTCCTTCATCGATTCGGTTTCGCGATTCGGGCTCGCGACCGAACCCGTGTCCAGGTGATCGCGGCCGATCACGATCGGCGCCTTCAGTTCGCCGTTCTTGACCATCTGATTGAACGCTTGACCCAGGCGGTAACGATCCTTCACGCCGACCCAGCAAATGCGCGCCGGCAGACCCTGGAACGCGATGCGTTCGCGCGCCATGTCGAGCCAGTTGTGCAGATGCGGATCGTCGGGGATCAGTTCCTTGACCTTCGCATCGGTCTTGTAGATATCCTCGGGGTCGCCCGACAGCGCGACCCAGCGGAACGGACCCTTGCCTTCGCAAAACAGCGGGCGGATGTACGCCGGCACGAAGCCCGGAAAATCGAACGCGTTTTCAACGCCCATTTCCAGCGCCATCTGACGGATGTTGTTGCCGTAGTCGAGCGTGGCCGCGCCGCGTTCCTGCAACGTCAACATGGCCTGAACCTGCTTGGCCATCGACTGCTTGGCCGGCTTCACGATCGAATCCGGCGCGGTCTTCTGACGCTCGCGCCAGTCCTCGACGCTCCAGCCTTGCGGCAGATAGCCGTGAATCGGGTCGTGCGCGCTGGTCTGGTCGGTCACGCAATCCGGCGTGATGCCGCGCGCGACGCACTCGGCGAACACGTCGGCCGCGTTGCCGAGCAAACCGATCGACACCGGCTTGCCCGCTTTCTTGGCTTCGTCGAGCATGGCGAGCGCTTCGTCGAGCGTCCGCGCTTTTTGATCGACGTAGCGTGTCTTCAAACGGAAGTCGATGCGCGTCTCGTCGCACTCCACCGCGATCATCGAGAAGCCCGCCATCGTCGCGGCGAGCGGCTGCGCGCCGCCCATGCCGCCGAGACCGCCGGTCAGAATCCAGCGGCCTTTCGGGTCGCCGTTGAAATGCTGATTCGCGACCGAGAAGAACGTCTCATACGTGCCCTGCACGATGCCCTGGCTGCCGATATAGATCCAGCTGCCTGCGGTCATCTGCCCGTACATCATCAGGCCCTTGCGATCGAGTTCGTGGAAATGCTCCCACGTCGCCCAATGCGGCACCAGGTTCGAGTTCGCCAGCAGCACGCGCGGCGCGTCGGCATGCGTGCGGAACACGCCGACCGGCTTGCCCGACTGGATCAGCAACGTCTCGTCTTCGTTCAGGTCTTTCAGCGAGGCCAGAATCTGATCGAAGCAATCCCAGTTGCGCGCGGCGCGTCCGATGCCGCCGTACACGACCAGCGCATGCGGATGCTCGGCGACTTCCGGGTCCAGGTTGTTCTGGATCATCCGGTACGCGGCTTCCGCGATCCAGGTCTTGCAGGTCTTTTCCGCGCCGCGCGGCGCGCGGATCGTACGGGTGGGATCGAGACGCGGATCGATGTGCTTGGGGTTGTTCATGGTGGCCCTCGGAATGCTTGAAGAATGTTCAGGAGATGTGCGGAAAGTGGCGAAATCAGAAATGTCCGGTGAAGCGATAGCGGCTGCCGGGATGCCAGAGGTTGGCGATCGACGCAACCTGGCTTTGCGACCACGTGCGCCGATGCAGCACGAGGCAAGGTTCCAGTTCGTCCATGGTCAGCAGTTCGCGGGTATCCGCATCGGCGGCCAATGCCTCGATGCGGTACTCGACGCGCTGCAACGGCGCGACGCGCACGAGGTACTGATTCGGCGTGGTGTTCGTGAAGTCCTGCAACGCGTACTCGGGCGCGACCGCCGGGTTGACCCAGCGCTCCTCGAGTTGCACCGGCTCGTCGTTTTCGAAATGCAGCACGCGCGAATGAAATACCGGGCTGCCGGCGTTCACGTTCATTTCCGCGGCGAGCGCCTCGTCGGCGATGGTGGCGCCGATGTGCAGCACCTTCGCCTGATAGCGATGACCGCGCGCGACGATTTCGTCCGAGATGCTGCGGATCGCCACCAGCGTCGATTCGTACTTCGGGCGCGCGACGAACGTGCCGGAGCCCTGCACGCGCGTGAGCACCTGCTCCGAGGTCAGCTCGCGCAACGCGCGGTTCACCGTCATGCGCGCGACGTTGAATTCGCGCGCGAGTTCGTTCTCGGAAGGCACCTGGTCGCCTTCGGCCCATTCGCCCGCATGAATGCGCGCGAGGATGAAGTCCTTGATGCCCTGGTAAGCCGGTGCGTTCATGTTTGGCTTGGTCCGCGTGCCTGAAAGTCGCTCGATGGCGGGTGAAGTGATGGCTTATTGCTCGGAGGCGAACGAGAACGGGCTCAGCTTCGCGATCGTGCCGTTCTGCACGAGACGCGTCACCGCCGCGATGTCGGGTGCGAAGTAATGATCGATCTCGTAGTGCGCGACGTCCTTGCGCACCGCGTCCATCACTTTCTGCAAACTCGGGCTGGTCTTGTGCGGCGCGCGCAGATCGACGCCTTGCGCGGCGGCAAGCAATTCGATCGACAGGATGTTCGCGGTGTTTTCCGCGATGTCGCCGAGCTTGCGCGCGGCGAAGGTCGCCATCGACACGTGATCTTCCTGGTTCGCGGAAGTCGGCAGCGAATCGACCGACGCCGGATGCGCGAGCGTCTTGTTCTCCGACGCGAGCGCGGCGGCCGTCACGTGAGCGATCATGAAGCCCGAATTCACGCCGCCGTCGCGCACGAGGAACGGCGGCAGGCCCGACAGCGTGGCGTCGATCAGCAACGCGATGCGGCGTTCGGCCAGGGCGCCGATTTCAGCGGCGGCGAGCGCGAGGTTGTCGGCGGCGAAGGCGACCGGCTCCGCGTGGAAGTTGCCGCCCGACAGCACTTCACCCGTGTCCGGGAAAATCAGCGGATTGTCGGAGACGGCGTTCGCTTCGAGCAGCAGCACGTCGGCGGCATGGCGCATCTGGTCGAGGCACGCACCCATCACTTGCGGCTGGCAGCGCAGGCTGTACGGGTCCTGCACCTTGTCGCAATCGGCGTGCGAAACGTTGATGCCCGAGCCTTGCAACAGCGAACGGTAAGCAGCCGCGGCGTCAATCTGACCGCGATGGCCGCGCAGTTCGTGAATGCGCGCGTCGAACGGCTTGACCGAACCCATTGCCGCGTCCACCGACAGCGCGCCCGCCACCAGCGCGGTGCGGTACAGGTCCTCGATCGCGAACATGTTGTAAAGCGCGAGCGCAGTGGATGCCTGCGTGCCGTTGAGCAGCGCGAGCCCTTCCTTGGCTTGCAGCGTGAGCGGCTTCAGGCCGACCAGCGCGAGACCTTCGGTGGCCGGCATGCGCTCGCCCTTCGCGAACACTTCGCCGACGCCGAGCAGCGTTGCCGACATATGCGCGAGCGGCGCGAGGTCGCCCGATGCGCCGACCGAGCCCTTGACCGGAATCACCGGCAGCACGTCGGCGTTGTACAGCGCGATCAGCGCTTCCATCACTTCACGGCGGATGCCCGAGTGACCACGGCCGAGGCTCGACAGCTTCAACGCGATCAACAGACGCACCACCGGCCGCGACATCGGCTCACCCACGCCCACCGCGTGCGAGAGCACCAGATTGCGTTGCAGCAGTTCGAGCTGGTCGTGCGGAATATGCGTGCTGGCGAGACGCCCGAAACCCGTGTTGATGCCGTAGGCCGGCTCGCCCTTCGCGGCGATATCGGCGACGGCTTGCGCGCAGGCGTCGATCGCGGCGTGGCTGGCGGGATCGAGCCGCAGCGCGACGTGTTCGCGGGCGATGCGGCGCAGTTGCGGGAGGGTCAGGTGGCCGGGCTTCAGAGTCATCATGGTTGGGTTGTCCTGTCTATACAATTTGAGAGAAGTCTAGCCGCGCCGTCTTGTATATACAACCTGTTTTTAAAGCTGCCGGCCTGGGAGTTTCCATTAGGGTGCGATGTTCACAAGGCATGCGGGCGCTTGAACCGGCGTTTCGTTCGGCATTGCCGTTCGCATGGCCTTTGATCGAGATTGGCGTCAACTTGTATATACACGTCCAAAATACGCCGCGCCAGCGGGTCAATCAATCCGATGTCGCGCCGCCACGCGGATTCACCCGTTTAGAGAGTTATAGAAGAGTCCGCTCATGACGCAAAAAAGCCCGCGCTCAGGCGAGCCGCGGGCTTCTTCAGACGCACTCTCGCGAAGAACCGCTAGAGCCTCACCCGCGCCGCCATGAAATCCAGAAAGCACTGCACGCGCCCCGCCAACGACGCGCTCTGGTAATACACGGCGCTCACCGGCTGCCGCTCGTCGACGAGCACGTTGCCGAGAATCGGCACGAGCCGTTCCTCGCGGATGTCGGCCGCGGTCATGAAATCGGCGAGGCAGGCGATGCCCCATCCGCAAAGCGCCAGTTGCCGCAGCGTCTCGCCGCTCGATGCGGTGATCGCCGGCTCGATTTTCAGCGACTCCGCGCGGCCCTTTCTGCCTTCGCGCAGCGGCCAGCGATTCAGATGCTCGGGCGCGGTGAAGCCGATCAGACGATGCGCGCGCAACGCTTCCACCGAGCGCGGCTCGCCATATTCGGCCAGATACGCGGGACTCGCGACCACCCGCAGCTTGCTGCTGCCCAACGCTCGCGCATGCAAGGTCGAATCCTGCAAGGCGCCGATGCGGATCGCGATGTCCACCTTCTGTTCGAGCAGATCGACGATCCGCTCGTTGCTGGTCAACTCCAGCCGGATCTCGGGATACAACGCCGAAAACGCTTTCATATGCGGCGCAATGCAATGGAGCATGAACGGCGATGCGGCATCCACGCGCAGGCGCCCCGAAGGCCGCTCGCGTCCGCGTGTGACCGATTCCTCGGCCTCCTCCATCGCGTCGAGAATCGCGCGGGCGCGCCGCAGGAAAGCCTCGCCCTCCTCGGTCAATTGCAGACGGCGCGTGGTGCGCCGCACGAGCGCGGTGTCGAGTTTCTTTTCGAGGCGCGTGAGCGCGCGACTCACGCCGGACACGGTTTGCTGCAATTTCTCGGCGGCCGCCGTGATCGAACCGCTGTCGATCACGGTGACGAAAACCAGCAGTTCGTCGGTGGAAGTCTTCATTGTTGATTTCTAATCAAGATTGATTTGAGACTAACACGCTTTTTGCGAGAATCGAGCGGGCGGATACTGCGGGCCTGTTATTCGTGTTCCCTCCATTTCTCCCAGGAGAACGTCTTGAAGATTTTCATCACGGGCGCAAGCGGTTTTATCGGCGGTTCGATCGCGGCGCACCTCGTGCGCGCCGGACATCAGGTGCGCGGTTTGATCCGCAAGTCCGAACATAGCGCCGAGTTGCAACGCCTCGGTATCGAACCCGTTATCGGCACGCTCGACGACCGCATGCTGCTGATCGCCGAGGCAAAGGCCGCCGACGCCGTCATCAACGCCGCGAGCAGCGATCACGAAGGCGCGGTAACCGCGCTGATCGAAGGCCTCGCCGGGTCCGGCAAACCGTTCCTGCATACGAGCGGTTCGAGCATCGTCGGCGATGCGTCGGGCGGCGAGGCGGGTCAGGCGCGCGTCTATCACGAGGACGCGCTGCCCGAACCGACCGCCGACAAGGCGGCGCGCGTGGCGATCGATCGGCAGGTGCTCGAGTCGGCGCAGCGGAACATCCGCTCGGCGGTGTTGTGCAACACGCTGATCTACGGTCACGGCGCGGTGGCGGACAGCGCGAGCGTGCAGTTGCCGCGACTCGTGCGTCAGGCGCAAAAGAGCGGCGTGGTGCGGCACGTGGGCAGCGGCGGCAACATCTGGTCGAACGTGCATATCGACGACGTCGCCGAACTGTATCGCCTCGCGCTGGAGAAAACGCCGGCGGGCACGTTCTATTTCGTCGAAAGCGGCGAAGCGTCGTTCCGCGAGATGAGCGCCGCGATCGCGCGCATCATGAAACTGGGCGAGCCGCAAGCGTGGCCGCTCGAAGAAGCGCAGAAGGAATGGGGCTATGAAATGGCCTCGTATGGCCTCGGTTCGAACAGCCGCGTGCGCGGCGAGCGTGCGCGCAAACTGCTCGGCTGGGAGCCGAAACGCACTTCGGTGATCGAGTGGATCGAGCACGACATGATGTCCCCCACGGGGACTTCCTTCGGGGCGCCCCCCAAGGGGACTTCCTTCGGGGCGCAAGAGGCTTGAGGGACGTAAGCTGTGTAAGCGTCGGCGTTGCGAATCCGTAAGCTCCACTCGATAGAATCGCGCTCACCCGATAGTGCGATTCGACAATCCGTCTCGCACGTGAGCCCGGATTGCAACGATGACCTTGGCGCTGAACTTCGACTGGCTGACCAACCTGCTGGCGATTCTTTTTGTCGTGGCGTGCCTCTACGACGCACGCTACGACGAATACGGCACGTTGACGCTGTCGGCGGCCGCGATGGGTCTCGTCGTGATGGCGATCGAAGTGTTCCTCAGGCCCGCTTTCGACATGGCGCTTTGAGCGGCCATTGAGCCATATCGACTCGCAATCCGGCTTATTCGCGCCGGCTTTACGATGGGCGCGTGGCGTCGATGTGCACGACGTCACGCGCTTTTCCTGCATCTCGCTTCCTGCATTAGCCGCACGCCGCGCAACCGCCGTGCGCTTTCTCCTCATAGCGATCGTGATGCTTGACCCAGTCGGTCAGATTGCTCGCTTCGTTGCGGCCCTTCGGCGTCACGTCCAGATGCGCATATGTGTTGATGAAGCGCTCGTCGCCGCGGCCGTAGCAGGAATACGTGTGATACACGTCGCCCTTTTCGTCCTTGTAGAACACGCTGTGGCCGTGTTGCTCGTCGATGCCGACGTCCTGTTCAGTGAAATTGTAGAAGCCCTTCTTGCTCTCCAGTTCCTCGGGCGTAAACGACACGTGATAGTCGAAATTGAAATCGCTGCCGCTCGACGACACCCACGGGAACGTCCATCCCATGCGTTTTTTGAAGGCTTCGATTTTTTCGAGCGGCGCATGCGATACGGTCACATACGACACATCGTGATGTTCGAGATGCGTGACGATACCGACCATGTGATCCGAGAGGAACGAGCAGCCAACGCAGCCTTCTTCCCAGTCCGGTCCCATCATGAAGTGATAGATGATCAACTGGCTGCGGCCCTCGAACAGATCGGCGAGTGTCTTGCGGCCCTGCGGCGTATCGAACACGTAGGTCTTATCGACCTTCACCCACGGCAGCGCGCGGCGTTTGCGCGCAAGCTCGTCGCCGGCGCGCATGTGCGCTTTCTCTTCGGCTAATAGCGCCCTGCTGGCGGCCAGCCATTCTTCTCTCGTGCCAACTCGATGTTGCGGGTCCATGTGCGTCTCCTTTTCAGAATGACTCTGCGCGATGCGGATTCGCATCACGCAACTTGCGCGATTTCACGCAATGTCAGGCGAAATAGCGTTCCAGCAATTCGTGGTCCAAGGACTGCTTCGGCGCCGCCCGCATGCATCCGCTTCATGATTTGCGCCTGTTCCGTCCTGGCGCGGAAGACTTTCGCGGACGTGGCGTCGAGCCGCCACCGCGAGATGAAGCCGGACTGGGCGGAGGTGGCGCTTCCTCCTCTTCGACTAAAGCGGCGAGACGATCGAGCGATTCGGACCAGAAGTGCTGATAGCGGCGCAGCCACTCCATCGCCTCTTCCATGGGTCCGGCGGAGAGCCGGCACGCAACCGTGCGGCCGGTCTTGCTGCGCGTGACGAGACCGGCGTCGGACAGCACGTCGAGATGTTTCATCACCGCCGGCAACGACATGGCGAACGGCTCGGCGAGTTCGCTCACCGACAGTTCGTTGCGCGACAAACGCGCGAGCAGCGCACGCCGCGTGGGGTCCGACAACGCGGCGAAGGTGCGATCGAGTAGCGCTTCGTTAAACTTAACCATGAGGTTAAGTATAGAAACGCGAATGCGGATGTCAAGGACAGGTCCGCACGTTATCGAAACATGCGAGAACACGAGAAGGAGAACGCGGCATAAAAGACATGCGGCGCGTCGCAAACAAGGCACTGCAACGCGCCGCATCGAGATGGAGAACAACCGGCTACACGCTGGAGCAAAACGGCAAGCGTCCTGCCCTCACGTCACTGCAATACAACCAGCAAACTCCGTGCAAGGGCTCGAGCGGAATTCAGATCGCCCAACCGCCCAGATAGAAACCCGCCAGCACCACGGCGATCACCACCGTGCCCACATTCAGCTTGCGATACTCGCCGCTCACCACGCGGCCGATCACCAGCGTCGCGAAGCCGAGCATGATGCCCGTCACGATGTTGGCGGTCAGCACGATGAACACCGCGCACATCAGACCCGACATCGCGTCGACCATGTCGTCCATGTGCAGCTTGCTGACGTTCGAGAGCATCAGCAGACCCACGTACATCAGCGCGGGCGCCGTCGCATACGAAGGCACGAGGCCGGCGAGCGGCGAGAAGAACATCACGACGAGGAACAGCAGGCCGACCACCGCCGCCGCCATGCCCGTCTTGGCGCCGGCCGCCACGCCCACCGTCGATTCGATGTAGGCCGCGGCCGGCGCGCCGCCGAGCAGGCCCGAGAAGATCGAGCTCAACGAATCCGCCGTCAACGCGCGGCCGCCGTTGATGATGCGCCCGTTTTCGTCGAGCTGGCCCGCTTGTCCCGCGACCGCGCGGATCGTGCCGGTGGCGTCGAACACCGCGGTCATCACGAGCGCCAGCACGCTCGGCAGAACGGCCATCGAGAGCGCGCCCTTGAGGTCCATCGCGCCGATCAGCGACGCATGGCCCGGCGCGCTCAGGGACGGCACCGCGAACACACCATGAAACGACACGGCCGGATCGATCAGCAGCGCGAGCGCCGAGATCGCGACGATCACGATCAGGATCGAGCCCGGCACGCGGCGGCGCACCAGGCCGAAGATCGCCGCGAGCCCCGCCACCGACATCAACGCCGGCAGCGCCGTGATATGACCGAGCGACACCGGCAGACCGGCGCCCGGATTCTTCACGACCAGGCCGACCTCGTTGGCGGCGATCAGCAGCAGGAACAGGCCGATGCCGATGCCCGTGCCGTGCGCGATGCCCGTCGGCAGATTGCGCAGAATCCACGAACGCACGCCGGTCACCGAAATCGCGGTGAACACGACGCCCATCAGGAACACCGCGCCGAGCGCGACGTTCGGCTGCAAGCCCTTGCCGAGCACGAGGCCGAACGCGGTGAACGCAGTGAGTGAAATCGCGCAGCCGATCGCGATCGGCAAACGCGCCCACACGCCCATCAGCAGCGAGCCGAAGGCCGTGGTCAGGCACACGGCGACGAACACCGCGCTGGTGTCGAAGCCCGCCTTGCCGAACATGCCCGGCACGACGAATACCGAATAGACCATCGCGAGGAAGGTCGTGATGCCGGCGACGATTTCCTGACGCTGCGAACTGCCGCGCGAGGAAATTTCGAAGTAGCGGTCGAGCAAGCCTTTACCGTCGAATGATTCGGCGCCGACTTCGGAAATCGGCTGGGCGTGGGGTTCCATCATGATGAATGCCTCCTTTATCAGCGTGCTGAAACGGCCGCCGATGCGGGCGTCGTCAGGTTCGTCTCGTGGCGTTGGTTCAATGTGTGCGGCTCGTTGTCGTGTCGAAATGTAGGCCAACACAAATATGTCTCCCATCGCATGAATGGCATGCCCGACATGTCGCGACGCTTATATCGTCCAAGCGGCGGCGAAGCGCGTCGGCGGTCCGCGCGTTTACACCTACGGTTTGTCATGGAAGCGTGAAAGGCCGTTGTGGGCTTGGGGAAGAGACGCAGCCTGGCAAAACCGGGACCGGCCGACGCCGCGGGTTACACTCTGGCCCGTACCTGTCTAACCGCGGCGGTCCACAGCGCCCGCCCGCACCGGCCCACGGAGTCCTTCTTGATGAGCGGCGGTTTTTCGCGTCCTGCCTGGCGTCTTCTGCTTCTTGCTGTGTTTGCGATGTTCGCGCTGTCCGGTTGCGGCAGCTTGCTGTGGGGCCCGCAGCAGGCGCCGATCGTCGAGGCCACGATCATGCCGGTCGAGCCGGCGAGCGCACCCGTCGCGGCGTCCGAGCCCGAACCGGTCGAAACCGAGACGGCCGGGCCGGAGCAGCCGAGAAAGCCCAAAAAGCCGGTCGTCAAGCCGCACAAGGTCGAGCCGCCGCCGCCCGTCGCCGCACCCGCGCCGCCGCCTCCACCGCCCCCGCCGCTGATCGTGCTGCGCACGATCGAGCGCAACGACGCGCGCGCGCTGCTCGACAGCGAAGTGCAGAAGCCCGACGGCAAGGTGGTCGGCCGCGCGGTCGACATGACCACCGACGCGCTCGGCAAGCCGCGCGAGATCGTCGTCAATCTGCAGGGCTTCCTCGGCGTCGGCGATCGCAAGGTGATCTTCCCGTGGGGCGCGTTCCGCTTCACGCCGACCGCGAAGAGCGCGCCCATCACGCTTAATCCGACGGCCGCGCCGACGCCCGTGGCGAAGGCCTCCCCTGTGCAATTGCCGCTGATCGACACGACCGTCGAGCGCTCGAACGGCGGCAAGGTCGGCCGCGTGATCGACGTGCTGATCGACGCCAACGCGCAGCCGCAAGCGGTCGTGCTCGACGTCAACGGCATGGTCAGCACCGAGCGGCGCACGATTGCCGCGAACTGGTCGGCGCTGCGTTTCGTCACGAAAGACAAGGAACTGCATCCGCTGCTGGATCTGAGCGACGCCCAGATCAACGCGACGCCGCCCTACGCGAGCGACAGGCCGATTCGCGCGGTGTCGCCCGCGCCGCCACCCGCGCCGCCCGCGGCCGCTTCCGCGGCTCCCGCGGCGGCTGCCTCTGCGGCCACGGCCATCGCGGTTTCCAACGCACGGGCGGCCCGATGACAGGCCGCACTCTGGTAACCGCGCGCAGTCTGCGCGCGCTCGATTGGCTGAATTTTTTCGTCGCCAACGTGCAAACGGGTTTTGGGCCGTTCATCGCGTCGTATCTCGCGTCGCATAAGTGGACGCAGGGCGAGATCGGCATGGCGCTCTCGGTGGGCACGATCAGCGCGATGGTGAGCCAGGTGCCGGGCGGCGCCGCCGTCGACGCGTTGCGCAACAAAAAGGGCGCGGCTGCGTGGGCGATCATCGCGATCATTCTGAGCGCGGTGCTGCTGGCCGCGAGTCCGACGGTGCTGCCGGTGATCGCCGCCGAGGTGTTCCACGGCTTCGCCAGTTGCATGCTGACGCCGGCACTCGCCGCGATCTCGTTCGCGCTGGTGGGGCGCGCGAATCTCGGCGACCGGTTGGGCCGCAACGCGCGCTGGGCGTCGATCGGCAGCGCGGTCGCGGCCGGGCTGATGGGCGTATTCGGCGAATACTATTCGCCGCGCGCGGTGTTCTGGCTGACCGCTGGGCTCGCCGTGCCCGCACTGATCGCGCTGACGATGATCCAGCGCACCGACACGATCGAACTGCCCAAGGCCGGTCCGACGCCGCAGCAGATCGAACGGCGCGAGAGCCTGCGCGAATTGCTGCGCGACAAGCGGATGCTGCTGTTCGCGGCGTGCATCGTGCTGTTCCACTTGTCGAATGCGGCGATGTTGAATCTTGCCGCGGGCGAAGTGACGGCCGGCATGGGCGACAACGTGCAACTCGTGATCGCCGCGTGCATCATCGTGCCGCAAGCAATCGTGGCGATCATGTCGCCGTGGGTCGGGCGCTCGGCCGAACGCTGGGGACGCAGGCCGATCCTGCTGCTTGGCTTTTCGGCGCTGCCGATACGGGCGTTGCTGTTCGCGGGGATCAGCAGCCCTTATCTGCTGGTGCCGGTGCAGATGCTGGATGGGCTGAGCGCCGCGGTGTTCGGCGTGATGCTGCCGCTGATTGCCGCCGACGTGGCCGGCGGCAAGGGCCGGTATAACTTGTGTATCGGGTTGTTCGGGTTGGCGGCGGGGATTGGGGCGACTTTGAGCACGACTGCTGCTGGGTTCGTGGCCGATCATTTCGGCAATGCGGTTAGCTTTTTTGGCCTGGCCGCAGCCGGGGCGCTGGCGGTCTTGCTGGTGTGGGCGGCGATGCCGGAGACGCGGGACGCGGCGGCGGAGGATGGGGCGCCGGTGGCTGGTGGGGGGAAGTCGGCGGTTAGGTAGTGGTTTTGCGGTTTTTTTTGCCTGCTCGGCGGTTTTGGTGGTGGTTGTTGCTTTGTTGGCCTTTTCTTGATTTGTTAGTGGTCTATTGGCGTTGCCCCTGTGCGGGGCGGCACCTACTTCTCTTTGCCGGCCGTGTACAGACCGGAGACATGGTTGACGAACGTGCGAGGACATCGTTGACACTTTATGGTCAGCGGTTTTCGCTCCTCAGGTCAAGGGTGAGGATGCGGTGATGGGCAAACCAGAATTCAA